>JAHHHZ010000030.1 GCA_019359095.1 Pleurocapsa minor HA4230-MV1
CTATCCAGAAGTATTGGTTGAGATTGAGGCAACAGCAGCACTGACGTGACCCATCACGGCGATAAACTCGATTGGTGTAGCGATCGCCAATTCATCCGTGTGCCGATTGACCAAGACTGCTAGTTCTACACATTTATCGCTCGCTTGCTGGGGTGGCAAAATCTCTCCAATGGTAGAAGCATCGAGCGCAAGATCGTAATTCAATATTTTGATTGTCATGTTGCACTCCTGACTGCGAATTAAGTCTAGGATGGACTTTTGTCACAGGCTGAAAAAATCAGAAGCGTTTATTGTTTAGGCTAACTTGTACAATTAGATGAAGATAAATCCAATGACCAATACCCTTCTTAAACCCAGTGAACTGAGCCAACGACTCAATAGAACCTCGGCGCTGTCTAGTCAGCAGTTAGGCTGGAATGGCATTTTGGTTGAGCAGCACCAATATTCTTCAATTCCTGACAAAGCAGAAGAAAAAGAACTTCCTGCCTTATCCGATCATTGGCTGATCTTACCCCTAGGACATCCTAGTTACTTGAGCCAAAAATCGGAGAATTGCTTGCATGAATCCTTCTTTCAAAAGGGAGACAGCCTTTTAGTTCCTGCTCAAAAACCAACCTACTGGCGCTGTCCAGCAAGTCAGTTACCCTCGACAGAACTAAATATTCATATACAGCCAGAATTGATCGCACAAGTTGTTAAATCCTCTCAAATTGATACAGAGGAGATAGACCTCGCGAATAATTTTCGTAAGCAAGACTTGCAGCTTCATCAGATCGCAATGCTACTTTTAGCTGAGTTGCGATCAGGTGGCATAATGGGACGATTGTATGTCGAATCATTGACTCAAGCATTAATCATTCATCTGCTGCGACATTACTCTGAGGTCGCACAAATAATTACATCCCAGAACAGAAGCTTAACTAGCGTTCAGTTGCGGCAAGCAATCGATTATATTCACACGAACCTCGATCGCGATTTATCACTGGTTGAACTAGCAAGCGTTATCAATATCAGCCCAACTTATTTCGCGAGTTTGTTTAAACAAGCAATGGGAATTTCGCCACATCAGTATGTAATTGAACAGCGAGTGGAACAAGCGAAATTGATGCTCTCTAAAACGGACTTAGCGATCGCGGACATTGCCTTACAAGTTGGTTTCTCCAGTCAAAGTCATCTGACACAACAGTTTAAGCGATTTACTGGCATGACACCAAAGCAGATTCGCCCTCGATCGTAAGAATTTGAAAGAAGTCAAGCATTAAAATTCAGTAAGCTGTAGTTGTTATGCTTTTCCACGCAAGGACTTAGACACGATGAGAGAGCAACTGATTAATCCACCACAACTCTATGATGGAAGACTGCACGGACTCGGGGACACCTCACGTTTTTGCTGCTACCGGGGATCAGCCAGCACGGGGATTAGTCGTAGCTGCGCCCAGTGCCTTTGCTCGATTGGTTGCCACAGTTGAAACCCAAGAAAGGGCAGATACACTGGATATGGAGTTGTTTGATCGCATTTCTGCCGAGATCGGCGACGAGATTTTGGGACCGCCTGGAACCTTACCCCCACTGCTACAGAAATATAGTCATTGGAAAACCTTCAAAAAATCTACCCAGAAGCTTTATTTTCTAAAGTTTGGCAAGTGATATACTTTGGGAGAAGGCCGACAGTCCCTCGTCTGGGGAGCGTTTAATGATTACCCTGCCTAGAATGATCCATCTCGACCAATTAATTGCCACGTTGATGCAGGTGGTGATAGAAAATGCAGGAGCCGAAACTGGCGCTCTGGTTCTCTTGGAAGATGATCGACTCACCGTGGTTGCTCAATGCAGCCGAAATAGACAATGTAACCTGGAAAAGCTTGCTGTTGCTGACTGTGCAATGATTCCTGTCTCTGTCATTCACTTGGTAGAACGCACTCAAGAAGTTCTGGTGTTTGATGATGCAGTCAGCGAATCGTCTTTTTCAACTGACCCTTACATTCAACAGCAACAGACGCGATCGCTCCTTTGTATGCCAATTCTCAAGCAAAGTCAGCTGCTCGGCATCCTTTATCTGGAGAACAATCTTAGTATCGGCGTGTTTACCAGCGATCGCTTACAAGTCCTCAAACTGTTGATTTCTCAAGCAGCGATTTCATTAGAAAATGCTCGGCTACATGAACAGTTAGCAGACTATGCCAAAACACTGGAAAGGAAGGTAGAAGAGGGAACGCAAGCCTTACAGCAGCAGATCGCTGAACGTCAACAAACCGAAGCTACATTGAGGCAAAGTGAAGCAAATTATCGCAACCTGCTACAAACTGCGAATTCAGTCATCATTCGTTATGATCCGCAAGGACGGATTCGATACATCAACGATTATGGGATAAAACTCCTGGGCTATGAAGAACATCAGATTGTAGGGCGAACCGTATTTGAAACCATCATTCCAGAAGCCGAACTCTCTGGACGCGATATGAGACCCTTTGTCCATGATTTACTTCGCAATCCTCAATCGTACCCGAAAGGCGAGGGTGAAAACTTGTGTCGAGATGGGCGGCGAGTTTGGATGGAGTGGTCGAATCAAGCCATCTTCAATGAGCAGGGAGATGTAGTCGAAATCTTATCAGTGGGCAATGACACCACCCAGCGGAGACAAGTAGAAGAAGCATTACAACGCAGTGAAGCCAAGTTTCGCAATATTTTTGAAAACTCCCAGGTCGGCATATACCGCACCCGCACCTGTGATGGATTAATTCTCAATGCCAATCAACGCTTTGCCGATCTGCTTGGCTTTGATTCGCCAGAAGAGATCATTGGGCTTGAACACACTACAGACTTTAATGTAAATTCCAACGATCGCCAACAATTCATTGAGGTGCTGAAGCGGGATCGGGAACTGCGAAGCTATGAAATCCAGATGCGAAAACGAGATGGTACAGTGTTCTGGGGACTTTTTTCTTCTTATCTCAATGCAGGCGATGACTACATCGAAGGGGTGATTGCCGATATTAGCGATCGCAAACAAGCAGAAGCCGCTCTACAAATGAGTGAAGAGCGACTGCGCTTAGCCTTAGCCGCTTCAAATCAAGGACTCTACGATCTCAACATCGAAACTGAAGAAGTCGTGGTTAACCCAGGATACGCTTTAATGCTGGGCTACGATCCAGCAACATTTCACTTGACCAAATCTACGTGGATTGAGAGTTTGCATCCTGATGACAGAGAATCAATGGTTGCAATTGACAATGGTTTTATTACTGGAGAAGTCCCCAACTATCGAGCAGAGTACCGCCTGCGTACCCAGGATGGTCAGTGGAAATGGATTTTTTCTGTCGGCAAAATTGTTACCTGGAATGCATCCGGTGAACCCATCCGAGTGTTGGGAGTTTGTATAGATATCGATGATCGCAAACGAGCAGAAGCAGCGTTGCAAGCCTCTGAAGCAGAACTGCGAGCACTCGTTTCAGCCATTCCCGATCCGCTGTTTGTCCTTACTGCTGAAGGGCGACTGGTCGAAGCAGTCGAAGTGAAACCGAATCAGTTGTATCGACCTATTGAGGAGCAGATTGGTCAAACACTGCACCAAATTTTTGAAAAAGAACAAGCCGATGAATTTCTGGGTTACGTTCGGCAAGTACTGAGAACCCAACAAATGCTCACAGTTGAGTACAGCTTGCGGACAGCCGAACAAGAAACCTGGTTTTCGGCTCGCATTGCCCCGATTCGGCACGAACAGGTGATTTGGCTGGCACGAGACATCACCGCTTGCAAACGGGCAGAAGCCGCTTCAATTTTGTCAGAACGCAACCGCATGGCACGCGAAATTCACGATACACTCGCTCAGGCGTTTACAGGTATTTTGGCTCAGGTAGGTGCTGCAAACCAGGTGCTAACGGATGATTTAGAAGCAACTCAGGCACACCTGGATCTGATTAAAGAATTGGCACGAACTGGACTGTCTGAAGCGCGGCGATCGGTCGTCGCGCTTCGTCCTCAGCTTTTGGAGGAAGGCAGTTTGCAGAGTGCGCTACATCGTCTCGTGGCTCACCTCAGAACTGCCGCATTGGATGCCACATTATACTATGAGATCGAGGGTGCAGTGTATGCTCTACCCAGTGAAGTCGAGAGTAATCTACTGCGGATTGGGCAGGAAGCATTAACGAATGCTACTAGACACGCCAATGCTGACGAAATCAGAGTGGAGCTAGTCTACAATCGCGATCGGGTTTGCTTGTGTGTCAAAGACAATGGACGAGGCTTTGGAGTTGGGAGTATTCCATCTTCTGAGGGTTTTGGTTTACTCGGCATGAGCGAACGAGCAGAGCGCATCGGCGCACAACTCACGATTCGGAGTCAACCTGGACAAGGAACAGAGATTATTGTCACCGTCAATCGGGAGTAGCACGATGAGCCAAGCCACGACCATTCGGATTCTGATTGCGGACGATCATGCCATTTTTCGGCAAGGATTAGCCACGATTATTAACCGTGACCCAGATATGCAGGTGATTGCCCAAGCTGAAAATGGGGAACAAGCGATCGCGCTATTTGAGCAATACCAACCAGATGTTACGCTCATGGATCTGCGAATGCCAGAAGTGGAAGGAGTTGCCGCCATCAGTGCAATTTGTGCGATCGCTAAATCTGCTCGGATTATAGTCCTGACCACGTATGATAGTGATGAAGACATTTATCGGGGATTGCAGGCAGGCGCAAAAGGATACCTGTTGAAAGAAACTGAGCCTGACGAACTGCTGAATGCCATTCGTACCGTTCATCGGGGTCAGAAGTATATTCCGCCCCATGTGGGAGCAAAGTTGGTACAGCGCCTCAGCAATCCAGAACTGAGTGAAAGAGAATTAGAAGTACTCCGCTCACTGGCACAGGGGATGAGCAATGCCGAGATTGCTGATGCTTTGAGTATTGGTGAAGGCACGGTTAAATCCCATGTCAATCGAATTTTGAATAAATTAGATGTGAGCGATCGTACCCAGGCGGTGATTGTTGCGGTTAAGCGCGGTATTGTCAGTTTATAGGGTTGTACTTTCGATCAGATTTGGATTCTAACTTAAGTTAGAGCCAGCCTTCTACTCTACGATGGCAGGGTTACTCTATCAATTTGTACTGTAAAATTTTTAACTTGCTATAGACGACAGCTTGAAGGCGATTGCTTATATTGAATTTATACAAACACTGTAAGAATTTGAGAGAAGTCAAGCATTGGAAATTAATACACTCTTAGATAGATAGAGCCAGGAGAACTCAACATGGTTAAACAGCAATCTGTAGACAACCAAACTTCTTTACAGGCGATCGCCAACCTAACACCAGCCCAGGAGGTTTTGCAAGCAGTCTGGGAAGCGCATGTGCAGTCCGAGTTTGTCAGTCACAACACTGAAGATGCCCTCGCTACTATGGTTGAGGATGCTTACGTTAACCACATTCCGGTTATGACTGGGGGAGTCGGGAAACCAGCAGTAGGCGAGTTTTATTCCAAATACTTCATCCCACAGATACCGCCAGACTTGGAGCTAATCCCGGTTTCGCGCACGATTGGAACGGATCAACTCGTCGATGAAATGGTTGCTAAGTTCACTCATACTATCCAGATGGACTGGATGCTACCGGGTGTTGCTCCGACCGGGAAACGGATTGAGGTGCCAACGGTCGCGATTATTCGGTTCCGTGACGGCAAGTTAGCCCATGAGCACATCTACTGGGATCAGGCGAGTGTACTGGTTCAACTCGGCTTGCTTAATCCTGGTACGCTGCCCGTTGTGGGCATTGACAGTGCGCGTAAGGCGCTCGATCCGAACTTGCCCTCAAACACATTAATTCATTGCGCCAGCGATGGCGACTCAGGATGAAATACAACACCGGCATTTCTCACTAACAGATTAGTAACCTGGTAGTAGTGCCATCCTAGCTGTCTTGCGCCAATTTCTTGAAAACAACACACTGTCTATTTTGACTTAGCAGTCAAAATAGAGTTAAACATAAGCTCTATCTAGCTTTCAGTGATTGGGATCGCAAAACTTGTGAGCAATGCGGGTGATAGCACTGTGGGGGAACAACGGGCGGTGCTTGAAACACATCGGCAGGAGGTTAAGGAGCGACTGTGTGAACTCAGTTGCCATTTGGAAGCGATTGAGAAAAAAATCAATCGCTGTAAACAAGAGGAACAAATTAAGTACTTTAAGGAAATTGAAAGAAGTTAACTATGAATGTGCTAATTGTCTATGCTCATCACGAACCCAAGTCCTTTAATGGCGCACTGAAAGACATCGCTGTTGAGGTTTTGACCGAGGTAGGCCACCAAGTAAAAGTGTCGGATTTGTATGCCATGAATTTCAAAGCCATTGTCGACCGGGCTGACTTTAAGGAGATGCTAGAGCCCGACTATTTGAAGTACGGGATTGAGCAGCGACATGCTTACGAGAACGATGCGCTAGCTGACGATATCAAGGCTGAACAAGAAAAGCTGCGTTGGGCAGACTTGCTAATCCTCCAATTTCCAATTTATTGGTTCTCGGTGCCCGCCATTCTCAAGGGCTGGGTGGACCGGGTGTTCACGACGGGCTTTGCCTACAGCAAAGGTATGTCTTACGACACTGGCGGATTGAAAGGCAAGCGAGCAATGCTTTCGTTCACTACTGGCGATCCGTTCGATACCTTTGCCCACAACGGTCGTCATGGTGATATAGACATAGTGCTTTGGCCAATTCAGAACGGTATTCTCCGCTTTGTCGGCTTCGATGTTCTACCTCCATTTATTGCTTGGTCTGCTGCCAGCGGGGGTCAAGAGATTCGTGAGCGCCACTTGGTTGACTATCGTGGCAGACTTCTTGCCCTAGACAGGACGGAGCCGCTATTTTTTCATTTAGCAGAGGATTACAACGAGTCGTGGCGGCTTCGACCAGGCATTGAAGCACGTACACCGGGGCAGAGAACGATGACCCGAGATGAGTGTGTAAGCTTACGGAATGCTCAAGTCTTGCAACTAGGAAGTTCGCTTCTTGCAGAATAGCAATATCCGCGCAACTCTCGATTTAGCCCAATCCCTTGAAACCTTTGAGAAAGCTGTTGTCTTAGCTTTAGTGCTTAGAGATATATCTGAGTAGGATGGGCGAATACTCAAACAACGAGAACAGCAGATTAGACAAGCAGCTGGCATACTTCACCAAAGGACATAAACAGTAGCGACTGAATTATCAAAAGGTGGCTACAAGGTTCCATGTTTGATGCAGATGTATAAAAATGAACGACGATCGCAGTCACAGTTCCTTACTTGTCCCACCTTCAACCCAAGATTGGATGCAAGGTGTGCTGAGTGCCAAGGTCGTGCTGGTGATGTATGGAGATTATCAAGACTCCAAAAGTGCGGACATTTACAAGATGATTAAAGCGATCGAACGAGAGCTTAATGCTTCTTTAGGAGAGGATTATTTATGCTTTATCTTCCGCCATTTTCCGCAAACACAGATCCATCCTCATGCTCAACGGGCAGCCCAAGCTGCCGAAGCCGCCGCTGCCCAAGGACAGTTTTGGTTAATGAATGATACTTTATTTACCCATCAACGCAATTTGGAGAATGGTTATCTTGTCGAGTATGCCAATGATTTAGGGCTTGATATCCCTCAGTTTCTCAAAGACCTGTCTAAGCAGGTGCATATCAATCGTATCAATGAAGACATCAAAGGTGGAATACAGAGTGGAGTAACGACTGCCCCAGCCCTATTTATCAATCACATTCGATATACCGAACGCTGGAAAATGACAGAGTTGATGACAGCTATTGTTGCTGCAAGTCACTAAGCTCTATTCATATCTGACTTGTTTGTTAATGCTAGTATCCGCGATCGCCCTTACTACAAAAATCAGGAGGTTACACCAACATGGTTCAAGAGCAAACTGTAAATAAACCAGAAAATGTACAAGAAACTCCCAACCTGACACCCGCTCAGGAAGCCTTGCAAGCAATCTGGGAAGAGCACTTGGGGTTCGAGTTTGGCACTCACAGCACCGAAGATGCTCTCGCTACGATGGTTGAGGATGCTTACGTTAACCACATTCCAGTAATGACTAAGGGAGTTGGGAAACCAGCACTACGGGAGTTTTATTCTAAATACTTTATTCCACAGATGGCACCAGACACCGAGCTAACTCCGATCTCACGCACGATCAAAACGGATCAACTCGTCGATGAAATGGTTGCTAAGTTCACTCATACTATTCAGATGGATTGGATGCTACCAGGTGTTGCTCCGACTGGGAAACGGATTGAAGTGCCAGTGGTCGCGATTATTCAATTTCGTGACGGCAAGATAGCCGATGAACATCTCTACTGGGATCAGGCGACTGTCTTGGTTCAAATCGACTTGCTTGATTCTGAATTCTGAGAATTACAGATGATTAAATCCATGATTTTAGCAGGGACATATTGACATGGAAAAAGGAAGATTGACAGCATTCAGTGATGGTGTCATCGCCATCATCATCACGATTATGGTACTGGAACTGAAAGTACCCCACGAAGATAATTTAGCTACATTACGTCCGCTAATTCCCGTATTTCTAAGCTACATTCTTAGCTTTATCTATTTGGGAATTTATTGGAATAACCACCACCACTTATTTCAGGTAGTGCAGTATGTTAATGGTCGAGTTTTGTGGGCTAATCTGCACTTACTGTTCTGGTTGTCACTCATTCCCTTTGTCACTGCCTGGACGGGGGAAAGTTACTTCACCGCTTTACCCGTTGCCTTTTATGGTGGTGTGATGTTGTTCAGCGCAATTGCTTATTTGATTCTGACTGTGACTCTGATTGCTCATCACGGTCAACATTCGGCGATCGCGATCGCGATCGGGAGAGATTTTAAGGGCAAGGTATCAGTGGTGATTTATGCCGTATCGATTCTCCTCGCCTTTGCTAATTCATGGCTAGCTTTTAGTCTTTATGTATTGGTGGCAATGATGTGGTTGATTCCAGATCGTCGGATTGAAAAAGCAATGCGCTGATTAAAGTATCGTCAGACTGCCATCTATGCCAATAACCTGCAAGATTGACAATGAGGCTCAATCGCATAGACTCACGCAATTTGCCCATCTCAGAGGTAATCAATGACTACCACAGCACTCCATCTCATTCACGATTTCAAACGTACTCAACAAAGGAACACAATGAATAAACCAAAGTTTTTTGTCACCCCTGGTTATGGGGAACATATGCTGAATGAATTGCATTACTCGCAAGCGGTAAAAATTGGCGATCGCGTAGAGACATCAGGACAAGGCGGCTGGGATGACAATCTGCAAATTCCCGAATCGCTTGCGGACGAGATTGCTCAGGCGTTTCGGAACGTAGAGCGAACCTTGGCAGCTGCCGGTGCAGGTTGGGAGCATGTTGTTCATGTCAATTCTTACCATGTTGGAGGGTTTCCTCCAGAGGTTAACGATGTGATGGTCAAGCTATTTCGTCATTACATGCCCAACCATGCCCCAATTTGGACAGAGGTAGGAGTTGCAGCTCTTGCACTTCCAACGATGCGGATTGAAATCCGCGTTACTGCAATCACGAGCTAAAACTGATAAGGACGCGCTGAGAGAGAAACTGATCCGTTAAAGTATCCACTTGAACCAAGGAGAGATTCAAATGTCAGAGAAAAATAAAGCAATTTTATTAGAGGGAAATGCGGCGATCGCTGAAGGCAATAATGAAGGATTTTTGTCGTTCTGCGCCGACGACATGGAATGGACGTTTGTAGGCGACAAGACTCTTCAAGGAAAAGAAGCTGTTCGCCAATGGATGACAACGACATACCTAGAGCCGCCAAAGTTTATGGTCGCGAACTTAATCGCTGAGGGTGATTTCGTCACGGCAGTTGGCAACATCACAATGAAGGACGAAGACGCGAAAGCGGCTCATTACTCATACTGCGACATCTGGCGCTTTCACGGCGGTCAGATTATCGAATTAAGGGCTTTCGTCATCAAAACGGAGGTCAAGAATGAAACCAGCAGCGCGACGTAAATAATCTGCAGAAGATTACGTAGAAGTCATTCGTCAACAAACAAATGGACTGGGTGTGGATTTAGTTCTAGATACGATCGGCGGAGAAACAATTCAGCGTAGTCTAGAAATCATTCGTCTCTTCGGTAGGCTTATAAGCATTGTAGACATTGCAACACCGCAATCGCTTCTTGAAGCATGGAGCAAGAATCTGACGATTCATTTTGTTTTTTCACCCCAGTACCGAGCAAAATTAGAGGCTTTGACAAAACTAATCGAGCGTCATCAGCTTCGCCCAGTGATTGATTCAGTATTTTCTTGGGATCAGGTCGTTCTGGCGCATCAGCGTATAGAGCAGGGAGGAACACGGGGCAAAGTTGTGCTGAAATTTACAGAAAATTAGACCAGCTTTACAGCGTTGGTAATTGCTAAACGGATCGGAGTTTGATTGTGTGCTGAAGGTCAATATTGATTAGAACAGGAGAAACAGAATGATACTACAAGATAAAGTGGCTTTAGTTACTGGGGGAACATCAGGAATTGGCAGAGCAACTGCGATCGCTTATGCCCAACAAAAGGCAAAAGTGGTTGTTGTGGGTCGTCGAATTGATGAAGGTGAAAAAACGGTTCGATTGATTCAGGATGCTGGCGGAGAGGCTATTTTTGTGCAAACAGATGTCACGAAAGAAGCCGATGTTAAAGCAATGGTTGATAAAGCGGTTGGCGTTTTTGGTCGGTTGGATATTGCCTTTAATAATGCAGGAATGGGCGGCGAAAATCCCTCATTGATTGAGCAAACAGAAGCTGAATACGATCGCACTATGAATGTCAATGTCAAAGGTGTTTGGTTGTCGATGAAATATGAAATTGCTCAGATGTTGAAACAGGGAAGTGGTTCGATCGTCAATATGGCATCTGCGGTTGGAGTCGTTGCACTTCCTAACATACTCCTCTACACCGCGAGTAAACATGCGGTAGTAGGCTTAACAAAAGCTGCTGCGCTCCAATATGCCAAAGCGGGTATTCGCATCAATGCCGTTGCACCAGGGTCAATCCAAACAGATATGTTTGAAGCTGCTGCGCTCCAATATGCCAAAGCGGGTATTCGCATCAATGTCGTTGCACCAGGGGCAATCCAAACAGATATGTTTGAAGCAGTTACAGATGAAGCCAAAGCTTACTTGACAGGACTTCACCCGATCGGACGAGTTGGCACACCGCTTGAAGTTGCAAATGCAGTCCTGTTTTTATCATCTGAGATGGCATCGTTCGTAACAGGTGAAACGTTGATGGTAGATGGTGGGTATGTAGCGCAGTAGTCGATCGGCAGTGCGAGATGACAACACTTGCAGGCAAAGTTGCAAGCTGTAGCCAATTAGATTAGGACACAGACTATAAGTCAAGATAGTCGCCGTAAAACAACCATCATTAATCACGTAACTAAAAAGGAGTTTGCTTGTGCAGAACATCACACTTGACACTATCACTGAAGCCGTCATTAATCATGGCGATCGCGGCAAATCTCACCCGCGACTCTATGAAATTTACACGAGCTTGGTTCGACATTTGCATGACTTTGTGCGTGAGGCGAATCTAACTGAATCAGAATTGCAGCAGGGACGTAATTTTCTCAACCAGGCAAGTCATCACACTCAAGAGATTCCCACTGGAGAGATCCATATGTTGACGGATCTACTCGGAATCTCAGAGTTGGTAGAATTGCTGCACGATGCCCATCGTAGTACAGAAAGCAATTTAGAAGGACCATTGTATGTGCTGAATGCACTAGAACGGCAGATGGGCGATCGCTTGGGTATTGATACAGAAGGAGATTCGCTTTTCCTGTCAGGCAGGGTTTTAGATTTGAACGGTCAACCGATCGCCAATGCTCTGATTGATGTTTGGCAACCCAATTCCCAAGGATTATATGATGTCCAAGAGCCATCTCAGCCGTTGGGGAATTTTCGCGGACGTTTCAAAACGAACAAGAGTGGAAAGTATATGTTTGAAACCGTCGTGCCACTAGGTTACAAAGTGCCAAGCAGTGGTCCATGTGGCGAGTTGCTAGGACTCTTGGGACGGCATCCCTGGCGGGCGGCTCACATCCATTTCAAACTCAGTGCTCCGGAGTACACTCCGCTGACAACACAAATTTTTATTGCTGGCGATCCTCACCTGGATTCAGATACGACCTTTGCAGTGCGATCGGCGATCGTTCAATTGCAAAAGCACGAAGCACTAGACGAACTCAAGGCACACAATCAAAGTAAACCGTTTTACACGACTGAGTTTGATTTTGTGTTGAAACCCGCTACTCTCTAGGGGAGAATCATCAAGCAATGGTTGCACATTATGTCTACACCATCAATCCAGAACAATCTGCTAATTGGCATTTGGAAGTTAATTTCTGCAACTGCCATTTACGCTGATGGAACGGTGACTCCAGACGTGTATGGAACTCATCCGGTTGGCTACATCACTTACACATCAGATGGTCACATGATGGTGATGTTTTCTAGGAGCGATCGCTCACCGCTGAGTCAGGAGGTCAGATCACCGCTAACTCCCCAGATGCAATCTTTACCCGTGGAAGAGCTTGCTCAAGCATTTACAACATTCAATGCTTACGCTGGAACTTATACGTTGAGTGGCAACACAGTAACTCACCAGATCAAAATTGCATCAATTCCTAATCGCGTTGGTACAACGTTAGTTCGCACCTTTACTCTGAGTGAGAGCCGAGTGACGCTGAAAACGTTGCCAGTTTTGAGTGATGGTGTTGAGGCGGTTTTCGAGTTGGTGTGGGAGCGCATTTAATTGCTTTGTCATTTTTTGTCTAAGTCTTAACAAAACCGAACATTTGCAGGAGGTCTAATGTTTATCGATTACCTTACACTCATGCTGATTAATCTATCGGCTGGACTCGCTCTGTTAGCTGCCTATGTGTATTTTGGTCTTGGTACTTCAAATCAGAAACGCTGGATTCCTGGTTTTGGTGTAGTCGGCGCGATCGCTTTAGTCACTGGCTTACACATGACTTTTACCTGGCCCGTTATTGGTAGTTTCAATGTTGCCTTTGGTGAAACAACTGTTCTGTTTGGCATTTTGTTTGTAGGAACTTCCCTAACTCTGGCAATGGGTTGGGAATTATTTACCCTGGGCATTTATGGATTCTTTGCAGGACTGGTATCGCTTCTAATTGGCTTTCGTATCATAAACCTGGGAATAACACAACTTCCTTTGCTGTCAGGAATTGGGTTCATTCTCGTTGGCTTAGGAGGAATTTTTTCTGTACCAACCCTCTCTCTCAAATCAACCCGGCTCTTGCGAACTATTGGAGCAATTATGTTAGGTGTGGCAGCTCTCATCTTTGCTTATATCGGATTGACTGCCTACTGGGCACATCTTGCGGACTTTTCGGAGTGGACACCCCTGCCAAGATAGTCGCCGTAAAACAACCATCGTTAATTCTGAATAACATGCCTACACCATTGATTCAAAATAACCCGCTAATTGGCATTTGGAAGTTAATTTCTGCAACAGCAGAATCAAAGCCATCTTAGAGGCGGCAAACGATGCAACAGACAAAAACACATCATCAATTTACAATGGAGAAACCTCTCATGCCTTACATTACCGTTGGCCAAGAAAACTCTGCAACTATCGATCTCTACTACGAAGATCTTGGGGCAGGTCAACCGATTGTTCTGATTCATGGATTTCCATTGAACGGACATTCCTGGGAAAAGCAGGTCTTAGTGCTGCTAAATGCAGGGTATCGAGTGATTACCTACGATCGCCGAGGATTTGGTGCTTCTAGCCAACCTTCGTTTGGCTATGACTACGATACGTTTGCAGCAGATTTAAATACACTCATGACCAAGCTTGATTTGCAAAATACCGTGTTGGTCGGCTTCTCAATGGGGACAGGTGAAGTTACGCGCTATCTTGGCAAATATGGCTCAGAGCGGGTGCAGAAAGCCGTGCTGATGGCTCCAGTGCCGCCCTTCTTACTGAAGACCGATGACAATCCTGAAGGCGTTGACCAAAGCGTTTTCGATGGCATTATGAAAGCGATCGTTAAAGATCGTCCAGCTTACTTTTCTGAATTTTTCAAAGCGTTCTTCAATGTAGATGTGTTGCTTGGCGATCGCATCAGCAATGAAGCGATTCAGGCAAGTTGGAATGTGGCAGCAGGGTCTTCTGCTAAAGGGACTTTAGATTGTGTCCCGTCCTGGCTCACCGATTTCCGCGATGATCTGCCTCGCATTGATGTCCCAACCCTGATCGTTCATGGAGATAGCGATCGCATTTTGCCGCTTGAGTCCACCGCAGCAAGACTCCCGAAGCTGATCGAAAACAGTCAACTTGTTGTCATTCCTGGCGGGCCGCACGCCATCAATTGGACTCATGCCGATCGGGTCAACCCCACGTTGCTGGACTTTCTTCAGCAGAAATAATCGCTAACCTGCCGCATTTCTAACTTGTGAAAAAACTCTGTAATTCATCAGTTGAATCAGGCTCACACGCGAGGACGTGTCTGCAAAGTAAATATTGAATCTGAGAAGTATTAAATTATTTTTACACTCAAAAAATTTAGATAACAATGTCAAAACAGCTAAAACAAATAACTGAAAATCAGTGTCAAAATGCACCAGCAAAATATGACGACCTCAAGGCTCTTTTTTTAAACTGCACTCTGAATAGAACTCCTATTTTATCTCATACTGAGGGTGTAATTGATATTGCTAAAAACATTTTTGAAGCTAATGGAGTTCAGACTAAAGTCATTCGACCTGTAGACTACGAAATACCCGCAGGACTTGGGCTAGATATGTCCCAAACAAATGAATGGAATCGAGACGATTGGCCCATAATTCAACAAGAAATTGATGAAACTGATATTTTGGTATTGTGTACCTCAGTTTGGCTTGGAGAAAAAAGTTCTGTTTGTAATCGAGTTTTAGAAAGAATGTACGGTTACACTCATGTTTTAAACGCAAAAGGACAATATCGAGATTATGGAAAAGTCGGTGCAACCTTAATTACTGGTAACGAAGATGGAATTAAACATTGCGCTATGAATATTTTATTTTCTCTTTCTCATATTGGTTATACAATTCCTCCCCAAGCTGATGCAGGATGGTTAGGAGAAGTCGGTCCTGGTCCTTCTTATCTAGATCCTGGTTCTGGTGGCCCTGAAAACGATTTTACCAACAGAAATACAACTTTCTTAGCTTGGAACTGTATGCATTTGGCAAGAATGTTGAAAGATAATGGCGGAATTCCCCAATACGGAAACCAACCTGAAGTTTGGGATGCAGGTTGTAAGAGTGATTTTAAAAACCCAGAACACAAAGTATAGGGAGTTTTATTCTCAAAAGAAGACCTGAGTAATAAGTTGCGAGCGATCGCAATTATTGAATAAGCAGTACAAAGACTCAATCGTTTTTTTAGGAGTTAAAAATGAACAACGAAACTATTAACCATCTCATTCACGATCGCAATTTACGAGGTCTATCAAAAATCGGCTGGCTTGATAGCCGACATACTTTTTCCTTTAGTAGTTTTTACGACCAAAATCGGCTGGGCTTTCGCTCTTTGAGGGTGATTAACGAAGATCGGGTCACTCCAGGAGCGGGATTTCCCGCCCACAGCCATACTGATATGGAGATTATTACTTATGTTCTTGAAGGTGCGTTGGAACACAAAGATAGTTTGGGTACGGGGTCGGTTATTCTCCCAGGAGATGCTCAAATTATGAGTGCAGGCACGGGTATTACTCATAGTGAATTTAACCATTCTCAAACTGAACCAGTTCATTTTTTGCAAATTTGGATTGAGCCTAACGTTACGGGTATCGCCCCAAGATACGACCAGCGTACCTTTCCAGAAGCAGAAAAATTAGGAAAACTACGCCCAATCATCGCCCCAGACGAACGAGATGGAGCGATAAAAATCTATCAGGATGCTTATCTGTATGTTTCTGTACTCAAACCTGGAGATAAAATTGACTATGAAGTTCAACCCAATCGTTACACTTGGCTTCAGGTGGCTAAAGGCATAGTTTTACTCAACGAAGAATCCTTGAGAGCTGGTGATGGGGTGCAAATTAGTACCCCAGAACTGCTGAACCTTAGTACAGAAGTTGGGACAGAAGTTCTACTGTTTGACCTTGCTTGAAACTTTTTAGAAAACAACCATAAACAATATTAAATAGCAAAAATACTGATGAGCAAAATTGAACTTTTAACTCCTCAAAATTCCACACTATTAATCATCGACCATCAACCTCAGATGGCTTTTGGGGTGGTCAGTATAGATCGACAGACTTTGAAAAATAACGTTGTCGCACTGCTAAAAAGTGCCAAAGTATTCAAAGTTCCGACAATTCTTACTACTGTAGAAACGGAAAGCTTTAGCGGTTATATGTGGCCCGAAATTTTAGCAGTTTTTCCCGATCATGATGTATTGGAAAGAACCAGTATGAACTCTTGGGATGACCAAAAGGTTAGAGATGCTGTAGCTGCAACTGGTCGTAAAAAATTAATTCTTTCGGGATTATGGACGGAAGTTTGTATTAATATGTGCGCCTTCTCCGCTATGGCTGATGATTATGAGCTGTATGTCGTGGAAGATGCTTGTGGTGGGACGAGCGAAATGGCTCATCGTGCGTCTATGGATCGGATGATTCAGGCAGGAGTCGTGCCAGTAACCTGGCAACAAGTACTTTTAGAATGGCAACGAGATTGGGCGCGAAAAGAAACTTACGACACAACTCTAGCTGTAGTTAAAGAACACAGTGGAGCTTATGGAATGGGCGTGGATTACGCTTACACAATGATACACAAAGCACCCCAACGCGACAAACCTACGAACAAGATCCTTAGATAATAAATAATGGATAATTATCACAAGACTAAAAGACGTGATTTTTTTAAGTGGGCTTTAGCAGCGGGATTTTCTACTTATTTACTAGATCGAGGTCAATCTTGGGCGCAAAACCCTCCCGATCCCGATACCAATAAAGCCGATTTAATTCTTCACAATGCTACTATTGCTACCCAAAACGAACGACGATCTCTTGCCGAAGCTTTGGCAATCAAAGGTAATCGTTTTCTGGCGGTGGGAACAGAGAAGGAAGTGATGGCTTATCGGGGAGATAATACTGAAATTATCGACCTCAATCGCCGAACGGTAATTCCTGGGCTGAATGATACTCATACCCACCTGATTCGTGGCGGTTTGAACTACAACATGGAACTGCGCTGGGATGGTGTCCCTTCCCTAGCGGATGCCCTAAGAATGCTTCAAGAGCAAGCTCGTAGAACTCCAGCACCTCAATGGGTAAGAGTAATTGGAGGCTGGAGTGAATTTCAGTTTGCCGAACGGCGAATGCCAACTTTGACTGAAATTAATGCCGTTTCTCAAGATGTTCCTGTCTTTATTCTCAATCTTTATAATCGTGCCTTGCTCAACGGTGCTGCTTTGCGAGCTTTAGGAATCGATCGCAATACCACACCCCCTCCTGATTCTGTAATCGAGAAGGACAGTAATGGTAATCCGACAGGGATGCTAATTGCCAAACCTAACGCCACAATTCTTTATGCTGCGATCGCCCAAGGTCCTAAACTAGGTTTAGAAGACCAGTTAAACTCTACTCGTCACTATCTGCGGGAAATGAACCGCCTGGGAATCACCAGCGTAATTGATGCGGGAGGAGGAGGGCAAAACTATCCTGACGACTATCAAATTATGGATCGACTCCATAAAGCAGGGGAAATGACGGTAAGGGTGGCATATAATCTGTTCACCCAAAACCCAGGCGAAGAACAAGCTGATTTTGAACGCTGGATTAAGATTGCTAATCCTGGTCAGGGTGACGATTTTTATCAACTTAATGGCGCGGGAGAAATGTTGGTTTTCTCGGCTGCGGATTTTGAAGATTTTGCCGAACCTCGTCCCGATCTCAATCCGAATATGGAAGGAGAACTAACCGATGTTATTAAGCTTCTTTCTGCTAACAAATGGCCTTTTAGACTTCATGCCACCTATGACGAATCAATTACTCGGTTTTTAAATGTATTTGAAAATGTTAATCAGGAAGTTCCCTTTGCAGGGATGCACTGGATTTTAGACCACGCTGAAACAATTAGCGATCGCAACATTGAGCGCGTTAAAGCTTTGGGAGGAGGCATTGCCATTCAACACCGTATGGCTTTTCAAGGGGAATACTTTATAGACCGTTATGGAATAGAGGCTGCAACTCATACTCCGCCGATTAAAAAAATCATGGCGATGGATGTTCCCATATCTGGAGGCACAGACGGAACAAGGGTGGCTAGCTACAATCCTTGGGTGGGTTTGTACTGGTTGGTTTCGGGTAAAACTGTTGGCGGGACATCTCTATACTCTGAAGCAAATCGTCTAGACCGTATGGATGCTTTAAGAACCTATACTACTGCTGCTTCTTGGTTCTCCAATCAAGAAGGTAACAAAGGCTCGATTGTGCCTGGTCAACTGGCAGATTTAGCAGTTTTGTCAGAAGATTATTTTTCCATACCCGAAGAGAGGATTAAACATCTCGAATCAGTATTAACTATTGTCGATGGCAAACCCGTATACAGTTCGGCGGAATTTAATCAGTTGTCTCCTCCACCCTTACCTGTCAGTCCAGACTGGTCGCCCGTTAAATATTTTGGTGGTTATCACAATGATTCTAAGATAAGTTTATCCTCTCCCAAGCAGACGGCTAAGTATATTGGTTCTTACCATCAGCAGAATTTGAATTTATCTTCTCTGGGTACTGGCAGCCTATCTCGTTTTTGGGATGGCATAGCTTGTGCTTGCTGCTTTTAAAATCTAATATTTTGCTTCGTAGCTGAATTGAGAAAAAGTAATGAATACCGAAACAAATCTTCAAAATAAACAGGTTACAGCCGTAATTTCCCATTATATTCGTCCTGGTCGCGAATCAGGTTATGAAGAGTGGCTTGAGGGAATTTCTCAAGCAGCTAGTGAGTTTGAAGGTCATAACGGAGTAACTATCCTCAGACCAAAATCTAACTCTGGTGGTGAATATGTAATTATTTTACGTTTTAATAATTATAATAGTCTTCGTCAATGGATGCGATCGCCCGAACGTCGAGATTGGATCGAGCGAGCTAAACCCTTAATCGAAAAGCCCGAAAATGTTCAAGTTTTAACAGGATTAGAAGCCTTAGTATCTCTGCCAAATGTCGCCTCAACTCCGCCTCCTAAATATAAGACTGCCTTTGTTACCTGGATTGGGGTTTTTATATGTGTATCTACTCTAGGTCATTTTGTTGCCCCGTACTTGGCAGGTTTACCCTATCTATTGCGTCAGGCAATTATTACGGGAATAGTAGTTTTGTTGTTGGCTTATGTAGTAATGCCCAGATTAACCCGCCTGTTTCATAAATGGCTTCACCCATCATAAGATTTTTATTTAAGATCGAGTAATCTATACCTGCTGTTTGTTCTTATGACTAATATTACTCAAATACTTACTCCCCACATCAAAGATTTAGGCGGATTCAGCGCTCGTCGTAGCTTACCCCATGACGAACGGATGATGGTTGGCCCGTTCATTTTCTTCGACCATTTAGGTCCTGCCGTATTCCTCCCTGGCGAGGGGGTAGATGTGCGTCCTCACCCTCATATCAATTTAGCAACGGTTACTTATCTGTTTGAAGGAGCGTTGTTACACCGCGATAGTCTTGGTAGCGTCCGTGAAATTCAGCCTGGTGCAGTTAACTGGATGAGTGCGGGAACGGGAATCGTTCACTCGGAAAGAAGTCCAGATCGCGATCGCGCTATTAAAAGTACTCTTCATGCAATTCAAACTTGGGTGGCTTTACCCGAAACAGATGAAGAGAGCGAACCTTGGTTTCGTCATTACCCTAGTGCAGATATTCCAACCTGGACGGAGAACGGGGTGAAAATTACTCTCATTGCAGGAGAAACAAAAGATAAGATTTCTCCCGTCGAAACTCTCTCCCCTACTATTTATCTCGATCTAGTTTTTACTTCAGGAGGCAAATTTATGCTTCTTGCCGAATACAGCGAACGAGCAATTTATAGCGTTACGCCAGGAATTATTATCGATGGCAAAGAGCTAGAACAACACCGAATGGCAATCCTTGCCCCTAAAAATGAAGTCGAAATAACTGCCAAGACCGATGCTAGATGTATAGTTATTGGTGGTGAACCTGTAGGAGAACGCCATAAATGGTGGAACTTTGTCTCCAGTCGCCGAGAGCGAATCGAACAAGCTAAACAAGATTGGCAATCGGGTAAATTTTCTCAAGTACCACAAGAAACCGAATTCATTCCACTTCCTGAAGAAGAAACTGCAAGACCGCAACCTTTGAGCTAAGAGCGTTTATTAAATAACGTTATTTCATTGAGAATAGCCTTATGACGCATTTAATACTACAGCATGAAAATGATTTCGAGCCTGAGGGATAACCTCAGACTGATTTTCTCCATGACTCTAACGTTAATTATGCCCTGATTGCGATCGCGCAAGAAGTCGCTGAGTTGCTGAAGCAATCCTATCCAGGGGGAAAGCCGAGATACGTGTAAAAAAGTGCAAGATAGCCCTCAAGATCTTACTCAGACTGAGTTTCAAAAATATCAACTGGTAGATTAATCGCCCCCTCAAATGGTTGAGGAATGTTCTTCAAATCCACCACGTAATCCCCGTACCGCTTGAGATTGCGGTTGATATAAGGACTCATAGTTGCCAGCATTCGGCGAGTAATCTTAAATCCCTCTGCACTCAAAGAATGAATTACTCTGGTCATATCTACCGTATTCTGGAGAATTACGGCACTAGCGACTAAATCTAGATATTTTAATCGCTTTTCTTGTTCCACAGGGTCATTGTCTGTAATGACTTCATCTTTGCCAAAAAATTCATTAAACCCAATAATCCCGTTTTACGAATGGTACGACTGGTAACAAATTTTATTTCTTCAATCGTTGGGGTGTAAAGTTCGTGAAGCTCTTTATGGTCAGAATAACGTTTAAACTGAGGATAGGCCATTGGTCACAAGTTAAGGAAATAAGCAGAAAGTCAAGAGAGAGCAAGAATCGTGTGAAACTTAGAATTAACAAGTAATTGAGCGATTCTAATCTCTATGAGTAAGAGCAAAAAACTCAACATGTAGTGGCAGATTTGTATCGTAAACGATGGCGAATTGAACAGGCTTTTAATACTGTTAAAAGGTTACTTGGTTTAAGTTATTTATGGACTGGTTCACTGAACGGGATTAAATTACAGATTTGGGCAACTTGGTTGTTTTATGCTGTTTTAATAGACTTAGGTGATGCTGTCCTAAAGGACGACGCGAAGCTAGTCCTAAAGGATAAGCTCCGCAAATGCTTTAGCATACCGCTCCGCATATAGCTGATGAACTAGCCTTACCTGTTGACTGTATTTCTTTAGAGATAATTTATCGAGGTCTTTATCATTTTTCTGTAGCTAGTCAAAAAGGTTTAACTAACGACCCGATTAAATATTTTGCTGCACCAGAGAATCAGGATTTGGGCGTAGTTAAATCAATACGAAAACCTCCTGTTCGACTGATTATTGCTCCGTTTCCTGACCGACAGAAAAATTCAGCCGATTTCTTCTTTGCGCCAAATTCTCAAACCCTCTTGACAACTGCTATTCAAGCTTAACTTGTGACCAATGGCTCCAAACTCATTTTTGCTACTTCAATATTTCAAGGACTTCAGAAATTGGCCGACGAGGTTTTTGCGGCCAGTTTCGATCGGTGGGATATCCGACAGAAACTAACATGACTGGAATTTCATTTTTTTTTTAGGCCAAATTCGATTGATACAGCATCCCGATCGAATCCTATCATTGGCCCGGCTCCAAGACCCATACCTTCGGCCGCCAACATAAGCGTCATTGCACCTAATAAGGCACTTCGGACGGCTTCATCGCGTTGTCGCCAGCTTTGATTTAAATAAAGACTGCCAGCACCTGCTACCCAACCCTCAATCATATTTTCAGGCATAATCTTAGCATCTACTGCCGGACGAAGACGTTGAGGTAATGTCTTCTCATCTGCCATTTGACCACAAATTATAAAAGTGACAGCTGCTTCGGTTATCTTCGCTTGGTCCCAGGAAATCTTACGCAATTTAAGTTTTGCTTCATCACCCATAACGGCAATAAAACGCCAATTCTGGAGATTAAAAGATGTGGGGGCTTTTGTGGCGAGACGAATTAGCTCTTTAATCTGCTCCTCGTCTAATTTTTTTGTTTGATCGAATAAAGCCGTTGTTCTGCGGTTATCAATTAATTTCAAGATTTGATTGTTCATTTTCATCTCACTTTAAATTTTAGGTCTTGTATTAGGGATGGGTTGATTTCTTTGACCCCGATCGCTTGAAATTTGATGCTTTTGTAGGGTTTGAGTTGGTCGCGCCCAATGTTCAGCAGTTCATGGGGGCTGATGCCGTCGCGGGTGAAAAAACTGTGCGACTCGTGGGCGGCAGCATTGCGGGGATTACCTTTGTCGCAGACTAAGACTCGATGGCGACTTCTGCCCAAAAGCAGTGCCGCACTGAGTCCGGCGGAGCCGCCACCGACAATGACACAATCGTAAATCTCCTAATTTCTTCTGTCCTGATTTGCAGGACGATGCTAGACAATCGATCGCACCACGCCGCCATCGACTCGCAGTGCAGCACCATTAATCGCAGATGCCAGAGGACTGGCAACAAACGCCACCAGTGCAGCGACTTCAGATGTTGATGCAAATCGCTGGATCAACGAAGAGGGACGCATCTTGGCGAAAAACTCTTTCTCGACCTGTTCAGGCGTTGCGTGTTGCTCCCTGGCTAATTCCTGGATAAAGCCTTCTACCCCTTCAGAGCGGGTGGGACCCGGCAACACCGAATTCACTGTGACATTACTACCAACTGTGGTTTCAGCTAAACCACGAGCAAGAGCCAACTGTGCGGTTTTTGTGACACCGTAGTGAATCATTTCCATTGGAATATTCAAGGCAGATTCACTAGAGATAAAAATAATGCGTCCCCAGTTCTGGTTCAGCATCAGCGGCAGGTAATGGCGAGAGAGTCTGACACCGCTCATGACGTTTACCTGGAGAAATTTCATCCATTCGTCATCAGAAATATCTGTAAAGGCTTGAGACCCATAAATTCCCAGGTTGTTCACCAATATATTGACTTCTGGAACCTGCTGAAATAGCGCTTCGGCTCCCGCTTGGGTGCTGAGATCCGCTACGACTCCCTGCAACCTGGCATTGGGTGCGCTTTGCTTAATTCGATCGATGGCATCACTAACGCGCTCTTGACTGCGGCCATTGATCATTACCATTGCGCCTTCGTGGGCAAGAGTAGTGGCGATCGCCAGCCCGATACCCGCTGTTGAACCACTCACCAGAGCCGTTTTGTTCGCTAACTGAAAGTCCATAACTTAAGTTCCTTTATCCTTCATTTCAAATCGTTTCGAGTGGTAGAGTCTAACAGATGTATCTGGGTTGAGGCGACAGCAATAAATAGGACGACAATGCCCAAGATTCTCGTACTGCTAATCGGTTTGCTAGCAACCCCAAACCAGCCAAACATATCGATTGCAACTGACATTGAGAGTTGTCCAAAAATGGCAGCTAACAAGCTAGCTGCAAGCCCCATCTGAGAAATTGCTAACAAACTAAACACTACCCCCGCGCCACCCGCCAAACCACCGCCAAACATCCACCAAGGCTGTGTTGGTAGCTGATTCAGTTCTGGAAACTCGATCGCTCCAATGCCAAACAAGATGAGAAGAAACAGAGATCCACCCGCAAAATTAATCGACGCGGCAGCCAATGAATTGTCTAAGAAACTGCGAAGTCGACTGCTTGCAGTCAAAGATAGCGTGATGCACACGCCACCTAAAATCGCTCCTGCTAACGCCAGTAGTATTGCCATAATGTCCTGTCCTTATAAAAGTTCTGGTAGAGTCAGCAAACCGATGGCAAGACAAATTAAGATTGTCTTGTTGCCAATAATCCAGCTAGTGCTGAGCTTGCCACTAGCCCTGACACAAAAGCAGTAAAAGGAACCGATTGAGTCGCATGAGCAAGTTGGGCATTCAGTACAGCCTGAACAGGGACAAGTGCACCACTTACTAGAGCAAAAAGAATTGCAATCATCAGAACTTACGCAGTGAGAGGAAAAAAGATTCGGTAGCAGCCCCTCTAAATTGAGGTATGAGCTTTACGCCCTTTTATTTCCCAAATAAGAGGTAGTCAACTGAAAGAATTCCAGGACCGATAAAAACAAACGCGATCGCGATCGCCAAATCGATAATGGCTGGCTCATAGGTTGAGCCTGGGGTGTTATACGGTTCCTTTACAAACACGCTGTGGAACACGGTTAGATGAATGAACAATGCGACAGCCATTGCTCCTGCTAAACCTAAAGCGGCAACTGGTGTTAGGAAACCAGCAGCGATCGCAATCCCACCAAAGAAGATGCTGAAAGCGCCAATGATTTGCCAAATAGCAGGATAGCTGGGCAGTTTTCCTTCCTCCATCCAATGCTGTGGATTTTTGACCATGGGTAATCCATGCAGGGTCATGGCAGTACCCCAAATGATTCGGAGCAACAGAAGTGCCCAGGCCGCAAAGCCATCCAAAAATGGTGGTAAAAATTGTGTCAGAGTCTTGAGTTCCATAGTAAATCTCACAAGTAATGGATTCATATTCATCAAAACGTGGAACGATTTTTGAACGTTGTACAAGCGATATTAGGGAATCAGTCTGCAACTTGAGCAGATCGAGCAAGGCTTGTTAGTTTTCAGGGTCGATCGTTATTGAACACATCGATCGACGTCGCAACCCTACTGTTGACTTGAGTGGTTGCCGGAAGGTGTTGGGTAGCCATTAAGAGGTTCTCCAGTTTGAAACGTGAAACCGAAAGATTTTAGGGTGTCTATTCAGGCTTTGTGGTAACTGTTTTGAGTGTAGCGATCGCCTTGAGGCAAAAATTTTCCCAATTGATGTCCCTTTTCACTGCAAGATGAGATTACTGTAGTCCACTAACCTTTTGTGCAACATAGTTGAGCGCATAATTCAAGTGATGGCTGAGAGCATCTAAATCATCTAGACAATGAAAAAAATTACTTGACATCTATAGGAGCATCAACGCCCTCACTAGGCTTGAAGAGTAGACTCAGGAACCCAATCGCCATGAAAACCAAAAGGAACACGCTGAGGTAATCTGACTTCAGCAACGGGTGCGGCAGTAAAATCCAGCGCATCTAAAATCACTAAATCTGAGGTGTTAGTATTGCCGTCATACACAAACGTCAAAATCCATCCATCGTCTTCGCTCTTTGCATCTTGTCTGGGTATGAAGACTGGCTCACCTGCTGAATACCCCTCTCCATAGTTGTGAATTAGAGCAGTTCCCGTAACCAGATCCTGCTTAATTGTGCCAGCGTAGGAGCTTCCCTCTCCAAACGTTGCAAGATAGGCATATTGGTAAGGCAATGAGAGGTTGTGTGGATTGATTCTAGGGAACTCTTGATAGCGCTCGTCGAGTCGAGTTTCAGTCATTTTTCCATTACTAGGATCAAATCTCCATCGATCCAAAGTGGATAGAGAATCACCAAACGGTCCGTGTAAGTCTCGATCGAACATCCGTTCATAGCGACATACATCCATAATGACGCTACCATCCTCAGCATCGTAGGCGTTGACAGGATGATAAACATAACAAGGGCTGACTTCAAACCATTGAATGTCTGTAGCAAAACCCTCTCGCGGCATGAGTCCAATTCGTGCGCCGTAGTCATTGTTCCAGCGAAAAGGATTGGGATGTCCCGATTGCGCCATCTGCAAATTCAGTAACACTGGGAAATCAAACACGATCGCATATCGCTGAGTTAGCCCCATAGCGTGAAGCATGGTCATTCCCGGCAGTGAAATATTCTCCGTTCGACGTACCCGACCATTGTTACCAACGACAACGTACTGCACATAGTCCCAGGTGTCCCAGGAATAACAAAGAGCATGAAGCTCGCCTGTTTTGGGATCTAACTGAGGATGGGGGCTGAAAGCACCAGGTAAAGTACCGAAGAAATTGTTGCGGCAAACGCTGTTAAGTTCTCGATCTAGCTCAATTGGGTAAGTTCCTCCTTCGACTAATGCCCACAGCTTTCCTGCGAAACCGATGATGTTGGTGTTCGCAGCAAAATCATGGGCGTGAACCGGACCACCAATGTCAGATTCATCTAGAACCGCTCGTACCGTATCCCCTCTAACCCATCGATTGCGGTACCAAAGCGCCTTACCGTTTCTGAGGCAAACACCATGCACCATGCCTTCGCCCGCAAAATTGTGATAAGTGCTGGGTTCGGGTTTGCCGATCGCATTAGGACCATTCCGTAGAAATAGCCCATTCAGTTCGTCGGGGATCTTGCCTGCGGTCGGTAAATCAACTGCCGTTTTTTCCTCTTTGACGGGAGCGAAATTACCTTCAAGGTAGTGGTTGATGAAGTTTGCGATATCCATTGTAAAAGGCTCCTTTTTCTACTTTTTTCACCGCCAGTTCGCTTTCCGACGCAGAGCGACAGGAACGCGACTGGCTCACTTGTCCCTTTCTCAACATGTTCATGATTTTGTATCCTTTTATTGTTTGTCTTGCCGTGTTGAACAACCCAAATCCCGAATACTACTAACTTGGCAAAAGTACAATCGCACGAATCTCTAGGATCAGCCCTTCAAGAGCCAGTTCGGTGATCCCGATGGCTGTCCAAGCTGGGTTCCAATCGCGGAAAAACTTCTTTTTCTCTGTAGTTACCAGCAAAAGATGTTCTCGCAAGCCGACATGATAGGTGGTGATATCAACAACATCTCGCGGGCTGGCGGGAATTGCCTTAATGATCTCTCCCAAGTTAGCAAAGGCGCGCGCAATCTGTGTTTCCGCATCCTCACTCACGCTTCCGTTTTCTTCCACTCCACCTTGGCCGGAGATAAAGGCGAATCTGCCAGATGTATTTACACCAGGAACATAATCAAAGGCTTCGTAATTGGCTTTGTGATGATCGGTTTTGATCCATTGGGGTTGCATTGTTAAGATCCTTTCTTGATGAATAAGCTGATTGCCTAACGGCGGTGAATTATAGGTGGAACCCTCCACTCGCCTCAATGTATTGTCCAGTCATCCAATGACTATCGGGAGAAGC
This sequence comes from Pleurocapsa minor HA4230-MV1, assembly GCA_019359095.1. Lineage (NCBI taxonomy): Bacteria > Bacillati > Cyanobacteriota > Cyanophyceae > Pleurocapsales > Pleurocapsaceae > Pleurocapsa > Pleurocapsa minor. Next base: position 27,237 of record JAHHHZ010000030.1, read on the forward strand.
AACGAAAGCAACAACATCAGCAATGTCCTCCGCTTGACCAACCCGACCCAGCGCCGTCATGCTGGCAATGGATTGCTGTGACTCTGGTTGACGCAACCAGCTTGCGTTCATATCGGTGTCCGTCGCACTTGGCGCAACTGAATTAACGGTAATCCCGCGTGAACCCAGTTGGGCTGCCAGTGTCAATGTCAGCGTATTGATTGCACCCTTCGTCAAGTTATAGGCAGCAATACTTGGAGCTGCAACCCGGGTTACGGTTGAGGAGAGGTTGATGATGCGTCCACCATCTCGCAGTCTGGGTAATGCTTGTTGAATCAGGAAAAATGGAGCCTTCACATTAACGGCGAACGATTGATCGAAAATTTCCTCCGTTGTGTTTTCTATCGTGGCTCTGAGGACAATGCCTGCATTATTCACCAAGATGTCAAATTGTGCTATTCCTGTTTTCTCGATCAAAGCTGCATCAAGTGCATCATACAGAGCATATACACCTTTAAGGGTATCGAGTTCTGCCCGGACTAAAAACGCTGTTCCACCATTAGATGTAATGGATTGAACAACTTCATTCGCTGCATCCTGATTGCGACCGTAATGAACCGCAACCTTAGCACCGTCTTTGGCTAATCGCAGGGCGATCGCTCGACCAATGCCTCGACTTGCACCCGTGACCAGCGCTACTGAACCATGAATAGTCATATCTATCTCCTTATCATAAAACTAACGGAGTGAGAGAATCTTTGAATCTTTATACATCAAAGGTTTGAGGTTAACTGTGCAAATCAGCGTTTCACGGTTTAGAACGCATTACCTTTTGCGACACAACCCGCTAAACTCCCCCTGGTAGAACTGGTTGAAACTTTGCCTTCTTAGCGCCACAGACTGGACAGACCCAATCTTCCTGCAGATCTTTAAAAGCGGTTTCCGGAGCAATTCCAGACTTTGGATCGCCCTCTGCCAGATCATAAATGTGACCACAGACCTTACATCTATATCGTTCCATCAGTACCCCTTGAGTAGTATTAAAAAAGCTTGGAAGATTTGTCATTTGTTAACCGTCTAGTTCACTAACTTGATGGCGAATCCGTTGCAGCAGAAACTTAGCCTGTCGATCGGGTTGGAGTCGTAAAACTGGATTACTGCTAGAAATCGGGGAATTGTGCAGGTTATTATGCCGTTAGCGGTAGGAGATAGTGGTTTGCTAATTCCTTTCCCTTACGCCTTTGAACTTGATATCACTACATTAGGGCAGTTTTTTGAATTTGTCGTTACAGGAAAATTAAGGACTTTAGTCCCCTAGAATTAAGTTATCACTAAGTCTAAATACTCAGTTCTACCTTAACTTTCGATCTGATTTTGCTCAGCCTGGAGAAGCTGTAGCCCTCACTAGTACTCGATTGTGAACAATGTAATGCAGGATACCAAAAGTTAAGGTGAGTCGCGGTAAAATCGGGCAGTACTGATCAATCGGGTTGGGCAGCGATGGAGATTGAGCAGATGCTACAGATTGCCAATTCAGCCATGTTTGCCCACAACGGCAGACGACTCAGCGAAGTGGAAGCGGCACTCTTGCTTGGCTCCATACAGCGGCAGCCTTACGAGCAAATTGCCGAAGCGTCTGGGTATGCCGTCAGCTATCTCAAGCATGATGTGGGTCCCAAGTTCTGGAAATTGTTAGGGCAGGCACTTGGAGAACCTGTCAGCAAAACCAACTTTCGAGGGGCATTAGAACATCAATGGCGGCAGTCGCTGATTGGTGTGACCCAAACCCAGGCTCTAGCAGTTGAGCCGACTGCCTTACCTCCAGCCACCGCTGCTCAACCCGTCCTGCATCAGCCCCAGGCTGACTGGGGAGAAGCGATGGATGTCACCCAGTTCTATGGGCGAACTGGGGAACTGCAAACCCTAGAACAGTGGATTGTGACGGAGCGCTGTCGAGTCGTGGCACTGCTGGGAATTGGTGGAATTGGCAAAAGCGCCCTGGCTGCCCAACTGGGGCAGCAGATTCAAACTCAGTTTGAGGTGGTGGTGTGGCGATCGCTGCAAAATGCTCCGCCGTTTGAGGAGTGGTTAGAAACAGTGCTGCCTATCTTGCTCCAGTCACAGGGAGAGGACATCGCTGTGCCGAGTAGCCTGGATAGGAAACTACTGAAGCTAATGCAGGGGTTGCGTCAAAAGCGCTGCTTACTGGTTCTGGACAATGCTGAGACGATTTTGAGTGCGGGGCAAACCGGACAGTATCGAGCGGGCTACGAGGGATATGGTCAACTGTTCAAAGAGATTGGGGCGGTGTCCCATCAGAGTTGCTTGCTGCTCACCAGCCGCGAAAAGCCCAGAGAAATTGTGCCACCAGAAGGTCAGGAACAATCGGCACGAACGTTGCTACTGAAGGGACTGAACCCAGAAGCCGGACGAGAACTCTTTCGCTCCAAAGGAAACTTTGCGGGTACGGCATCGGAATGGGAACGATTAGTGGCACACTATCGCGGCAACCCCCTGGCGCTGAAGCTGGTGGCAGCCACGACTCAAGAACTGTTTAATGGCAGGATTGCTGAGGTATTGAACTATCTCCAGCAAGGGTTAGCTGTCTTTGATGACATTCGAGACTTGCTCCAAAGACAGTTCGATCGCTTGTCTGAGATTGAGCAGGAAATGATTTTTTGGTTAGCGATCAACCGGGAACCGAACTCGCTGCCTGAGTTAAATCGAGATATTGTCACCACGCTCTCCAGGCGCAGACTTCCAGATGCAATGCAGTCTTTGTTGCGGCGATCGCTGATTGAAAAGGAGGGTGAGCGCTTCTTTCTCCAACCTGTCGTGCTGGAGTATGCGACCGATCAGTTTGTTCAGTGCGTCTCTGAAGAAATTGCCAGACAAACACCAGAGCGACTCAGAACCCACGCGCTGATCAAAGCCCAGGCAAAAGACTATGTCCGAGAGATGCAGAAGCGGTTGATTGTCGAGCCGATCGCTGAACAATTGCTGCTCCAGTTTGGCAATTCACAAGCCCTTGAGCAGCAGTTGAAAACCCTGTTGGCGCAGCAACAGCAAGCACCTCAGCCAAACTATATTGCGGGTAACCTACTCAACCTGCTGGTGCATTTGCAAAGCGATTTACGAGGCTGTGACTTTTCGGCTCTCACCGTATGGCAAGCCGACTTACGGCAGGTCAACCTGGCAGGGGTCAATTTTCGCAACGCTGATTTGGCAACCTCTGTGTTTGCAGAGACCTTAAGTGGCATTGTGTCAGTCAGCTTGAACCCAGATGGCAGCTTGCTGGCAACCGGCGATGTGGATGGTAAGCTTTCCCTCTGGCGAGTGATCGATAGTCAACAGGTTTTGACATTGCAAGGACATTCTGGTTGGAGAACAGTCACCTTCAGTCCCGACGGAAAAACGCTAGCCAGTGGCAGTCATGACTCGTTGATTCGGTTGTGGGATGTGCAGCACCTCGATCTTGAGCCATCCAATCCTGCAAACCTGGCTGAAGTGAGTGATTCCAGCCCTCTCCCAGTCACCTGTCTCAAAACACTGCGGGGTCATTTTAGTCGGGTTTGGACGATCTCGTTCAGCCCCGATGGTCAACTGCTGGCGAGTGGTAGTAGTGACCAAACGATTCGGCTTTGGAATGCCCGCGACGGAACCTGCCTAAGGGTTTTGCAGGGTCATACGGGTGAGGTCACTTCTGTCAGCTTTAGTCCGAATGGACAGATGCTGGCAAGTGCCAGTGAAGACGCCTCGATCCGATTGTGGAGTATTGAGCATGGAACCACCCTCAAAACATTGCAAGGACATATCCGTTGGGTTTGGGCAGTCGCGTTTAGCCCGGATGGACAGACCCTCGCGAGTGGTGGTGACGATCGCACGATTCGACTGTGGAAGGTGGAGACGGGCATTTGCCGCAAAACACTGCAAGGGCATACTAGTTGGGTCACCTCACTCAGCTTCAGTCCCAATGGTCACAGCATTGCCAGTAGCAGCGAGGATGGCTCAGTGCGGTTGTGGAGTGTGCAGGATGGAACGTGCTTCAAACTGTTGCAAGGTCACAGCAGTTGTGTTTGGGAAGTTACATTCAATCCAGATGGTCAAATCCTCGCGAGTGGCAGTGCAGACCTTTCAGTTCGGTTGTGGGATATCCAGGGTGTCACCTGCCTCAAGACGTTTCAGGGACGAACCAATGGGGTTCGTTCAGTCAGCTTTAGTCCGGATGGCTCTATGCTAGCCAGTGGCAGTCATGATGCTCTCGTGCGGCTATGGGATTGGCAGCAAGAAACTTGCAAGGCTTTACCAGGACACACAAATTGGATCTGGGCAGTTGCATTTTACCCGAATGGTCAAATGGTGGCGAGTGCCAGTCAAGATCAAAGCATTCGGCTGTGGGATGTGCAGAACAGCACCTGCTGCCAAACATTGCAGGGACACACGAGTTGGGTTTGCTCGGTCAGTTTCAGCCCCAATGGACAAATGTTAGCGAGTGGCAGCCATGACGACTCAGTGCGGCTGTGGGATGTGCGAGATGGCACCTGCCTCAGAACCCTACACGGTCATACGGGTTGGGTTTGGGCAGTCGCCTTTAGCCCAGATGGACAAATGTTAGCGAGTGGCAGCAATGACGACTCAGTGCGGCTATGGGATGTGCGAAGTGGCATCTGTCTCAAAACCTTACAAGGACATACGGCTTGGATTATGTCCGTTGCCTTCAGCCCAGATGGTCAGACGCTAGCAACTAGCAGCTCAGACTTCTCAGTTCGATTGTGGAATGTGCAAGACGGAACGTGCTTAACAACGTTACACGATCATACCAGTGAAGTTGGCTCAGTTGCCTTCAGCCCCAATGGTTGTATCCTGGCTAGTAGCAGTCTCGACCAAACTATCCGGCTATGGAATGTCCGAGACGGCACCTGCCAGAAAGTCCTGCAAGGGCACACCAGTGAGGTCTATTCAGTTCAGTTTAGTCCAGTTGACGTTAGCCTGCCATCCGGTACAGGTCCGATTCTGGTCAGTGGGAGTCAGGATGAAACCATTAAGCTGTGGAATCCGACAACAGGTGAGTGTCTCAAAACGCTGAGAGCCGACCGCCTTTATGAGGGCATGAACATTCGGGGTGCTCAAGGATTAACAGCCGCGCAGCAAGCCACGTTGAAAGCATTAGGGGCAGTCGAAGCCTAAAGAGACGGCTTACGGCTGTCGCTTCTGTGCGATCGTTCTAGTAGTCTGTCAAGTTTGAAATGAGGGATAAAGTCGCTTCAGCTTAATCCGAGCATCCGCTGTGGTAGGCGTATGACCACGATTCGTGAATTAAAGGGTCATATCAACCTCAAATCAGCAAATAGCAATAGTTTTAGATGTAACATCTAGTGCAGAAGTTATCGGTAGTAAAAATAATTTTGAGTTGAAAAAAGCTTGATTTATATATAGGACTTACGCAAGAATCATTTCGAGAACAGTTTCACTTTATGTTCTTGAGGAAAACCTTTAACTTTGATTATTTTGCCTTTGCTTAGTTCTTCGTCATCCCACTCCAAACTATCAATCCTTTGATATAAATCAATCCCAGCAGAATCATCTACTTGACGATTATTTTTGAGAGGACAATAATAATACTTAGAGAGTGATTCAATCAATAACATTACTTTTTTCGTTGCGTACCAGGTATCCATCAAAACTCCTAAAAATGGAAGTTGCTTGTATGACATCTCCTTTAACGTTGACTTTTTTGGTAGCTTTCTTTTCAGTTGCAACCATTTTTGGCTCAACAACTTCAGAAACAACGGATTGAACTTTAGCTTTAAGAGTAATAGTAGAATTAGTCATGAGTTTAATACCTATTTTGATTAAATGTTTAATTTTAGTTTTTAATTCTTACCCGAAGGGTTCTTAAAAAGCTATTAATTATTCACGGGTAATTGCTTATTCTTCAAGCAGATCGGAAATTTCTGTTTTTAGTTCTCGAACAAATTTTGTTTCGATAGATAAATGACCTTGGGTAAGCCCTTGACCAATGTGTTTATTGAGCAAAGACTTGGTTAGTTTTTCCAAAGACTTGCTATGGTTAACTTGATTCCAGCTTGAACCGATTAACCAGTAAATTTTCAGTTCGTTGTTCTGCCAGAGCCACACTTCTTTGACGTTAAGATTTTGATATTTATCTAAATCCGTTATGCCACCACTGGAATAGATTACTTCAACAGCTAGATCTGGTATGTCCTTTTCAGTATTGAAGCAGTACTGAGCATCGGGTTGCTTGGCGCTATGAGGTGGATTTCGGATATCTGTAGAGCCTAAAGCAAAATATTCAATCCCGAACGCCCTGCAATAGGCATTAATTAATATAGTTATGGTTTGGGTAATACGTTCGTGGTTCCGACTTGGGGACATTAATGTAATTACTTGTTCATAATAAGAAATGCGATAATTTGAATTATTATTATTCGCCAACGACTCATAATCTTCCCAGGTCATATCTGAGAGAGCGACAGTGGTATCTCTTTCTTTGATATTAGGTTTTGATAACGGTAAATTTATTTGAATATCAATCATATTGCTTTAAAGTTTTTTACGTTGCCAATGCGCGATCGCTAGGAATATTATTAATATTGTAAGCTTTGCTTATGAATCTGATGAATCAAAGCTAGGACTCATTTATAGTGTTGTTAAGATGGTTTGGTACATATCTTGGTAACCAGCATTTTGACGAGAGCTTATCATTTTTCCCTGAAAGGATTGATTAATTTTTAGATTGTCAGCAATTTAGTTAAGCTACACTGAAACAATTAAATTGAGCATTTATTAGGACTTTTGCTGTGGCGATCGCTAACACCAAATCTAAAGCAGAACAACTTAAGCAAATTCAGGTACTATTATCTACGGCTACTAACTCTAGGCAGCGTGTGATGTACGAAGGAATGCTATCTAAGTTAAAAAGTCAAATAAAAGAAGAAGAGGCTGCGAAAAAGTTACAGCAGTCTGAGGCGAAGGTTAAAGCAAAGTTAGAACCCAAGCAGCAGGGGATAATTCAGTCAAAGGTTGCTGTTCAAAAAGAGCCTCAAGCAGACGATAATCGCGGAAGGCGGGAACGTAGAAGCCTTGGCTTTCAAAGCCAGGGAACGAGTGACCAGAAAGTCAAAAACAAGGGGAATAAAGCTTTAGAGAGAGCGTCCAAAGTTATTAAAGATTTGGCGTTGCTGAATGAGTAATGATTTAGGCGCTCGCGGTCACAGTTTTGAACTTAAGATAGTGGAGTAATAGACGAATCGAATATTTGAGCATTTCAATTGATTTTGAGGAACACAAAGTCTTTCGGTGCTTGCCCTTGCCCATGAGGGTAAACGAGCCAAATAGTGTCTAAGTCGAGTATTTTCTCCTTCGACCTGCGAAAGGCAGGCGGACGGCGCACAGCTTGAGGTCACCTCAAGCTTGCGTACCGCTCTTGTCATGTAAGTTTTACTCACAAGATGGTCTTCTGGTTGAATAAAACAAGGATAAACAGGATAACCATCGCTCACGTACCAAAAACTCTGCCAACATTTGATAGTCAACCAAAGACACTTAAATGTTTCGCTACTGCGATCGCCGACTGTCCATAATCGAATACCTGGTTGCCAATGATTCACCACAGTCCAAATCCAAACCTTTGGTAGTAGCAGTAAGTCTGATTTCATCCTTACCCGAACTAGGTGAAATATCACACAAGTCAATCTCTTATTTAGCGGGTTTAGCACCTCTTAACAAGGACAGTCCTAAAGGATACCGCTTCGCATATGGTAAATTCAGCGGTAAGCGAAGAATTTATGGTGGGCGAGCTAAAATTCGCTGTCCTAAAGGATACCGCTACGCATATGTATTGTATATGGCCGCTTTGGTGGCAGTTCGATTTAATCCTGTCATCAAAGCTTTTTATGAGCGTTTACTTGCTCGAGGTAAGCTCAAAAAGGTGAGGGGCTGTCGCCTGGGGTCTCCCCAGGCGTTTATAAGCCCCGTAGCCCTTACAGCTTGTATGCACAAGCTTTTGATCATTTTAAATGCCATGATGAAAAATAATCAAACTTGGGCAACTTCAAATAATTAACCGATTTTAACTGGATTCACTAATATCCACACATCAAAAAAACTTTGATGTTAAACTGCGATGTCTGAAAATCCAAGCAAGTTTAATTTAGCGATCACCTGAAAAGACAAATTAAACTTGACATTCAAGACAATCGCTTTAGGACTTTATCCACTGAAGCTAATGAACAACCCAAAACTAATGAAGTATTGGAAACTGATAGAAATAACCCTAGGAAAACTATAACCCCCAGTAAAAAGCGAAAAAAGGGTTATGGGACTGGATACATCGAATGTAAACCTATTCAACGCGGTGGCAAGAAGTATCAACAGTATTGGTATCACTATGAGGAATGGCGGTCGGGCGATCGCCTGACGAAGAAATCTCGTTATATTCCCAAGCGTTTGTTGGCACGAGTGGAGAAGTTGGAGGCGGAGAAAGCACCAGTGAGGGCGATTTTAGAGGTGTTGGGGATGAAGGGGTAGGGCGATCGCTCCGCGCAATCGCCAAGGCTTTTATTTCGGGAAGATATGTCGTCTAAGTCCAATACCTGGATTGAAAATACCTGCCACATCCTCATCAGACAATTGGCTGAGTTGAGCCTCTAAATCTTCGACCTTCAAGTCATAGCCTCTAGCTTTAGCCAGCTTAATGAAAGCTTTTGGATTGCCAAGGGCTTTCTGTCTTTCTTGTTGAGCATGGGCTTGTTCTACTTTTTTATAGATTCGAGTAGCATTTTCCTTAGCCATGATTGTGCCTCCTTTTGCAAGGATGAATTGTATAGGTTTTTCGGACTTTTCACACTTTGATTTAATATAACTAAAAATTATATTAAACATAATTTATTATAACTCAGAATTATTTTATAACTAACTTATTGTTGAACTTTGATCAGAATCGCACTAATTGGCATTTGAGTAGCAAGTGTGCAGATAATTACTCTAAGCCTGAAAGTTCTTGGCTCTCCAGTGTTCTAGAACTCAAAGTGGCGATCGCCCGTGGAAAATAGAGCGATCGCTGGTTGAAAGTTTTACTTCATCAGTAATTTGTAGAAAACACTAATAGCTAGAACAAAGCAAGTCAAATCACCAACACTGGTATTACCAGGAATGGGAATCGACGGGTTTTGTCCTTCAGAGAGTTTAGGATTAACTTCCACTTGAGCTATTAGGTTTTCTTTATTAATTTTTTTCATAATTTAAAAAATAATTGTTATTTAACAAATGATTGCTATTCAATATTGATAAGTTTGAAATAGATATTTATTTAAGCTTGGCGGATGATTACTCATACAAAATGTGCAATCTTTAATTTCCATTTCATTCACTACACTAAATAATCGATTCTCGCCCTTCAAACCCCATTTCAGAGTTTCGCCAATTCAAAAATACAAAAAGCCAAAAATACGGAAATCTAAAAATTTAACAATTTGCCAAGGTACAAGATTCGGCAAGTGACTATACACTTAGATGTCTGCAAACATTGAGGTATTCAAGTTGTTAATTACTGTGGCTGGATTCAAAGGAGGAATCGGCAAAACTACTACTGCCGTCCATCTTGCCTGTTATTTCTCTGGTTTAGGGCAGACTTTGTTAGTTGATGGCGACCCTAACCGCAGTGCTACGGGCTGGAGTAAACGGGGTGCTTTTCCCTTTAAAGTGGTGGACTTGATGCAAGCTGCTTTGTACAGTCCCAAATATGAGCATATTGTCATTGATACGGCTGCTCGTCCCGATGAAAATGAATTACAAGCTTTAGCTGATGGTTGTAATCTGTTAGTCCTGCCTACTTCTCCCGATGCCTTGGCGGTTGATGCCCTGCTGCAAACTGTGGATTTACTTCAAGAACTAGAAAGCGATCGCTATCAAATTTTACTAACAATGGTTCATCCTAAGCCCGTCAAGATGGCAGAACAAGCCAGATTAGCTTTGTCAGATGTACCGTTATTTGACACGGAGATTAGGCGGTTAATTGCCTATGAGAAAGCAGCACTGATGGGTGTACCCGTATACGAAGTTAAAGACCGTATGGCAAAAATCGCCTGGGGTGATTACGAGCAAGTGGGTAAGGAGATTATGTCATGAGCGATCCAACAAATATGTTTAAAAAACTGACTGAGGGGCGTTTGAAATCTACACCAGCTAAAACTGAAGAGGAAAGTAAGCCAGTAGATAAATCTAATCCTCCTGAACCATCTCCAGAAGAAAAACTACCAGAACCAGAAATTACGACCGAAGAATCTACTCCTAAGCGCGGTAGACCAGCTACAGGTAAACGCAGTGACCCAGACTGGATTGGCAGAACTTACTACGTTCGCAAAGAAACTGACTTTGATGTCGAAGATGAACTAGTCAAGCTTAAACGGGCAGGTATCAATTTAGATAAATCCGAATTGGTGGATTTTCTCCTGGCTGCCTGGGTGCGATGGCGAAATGGTGAAAATATAGATATTCAAATGTCCGAAATTTCACCAAGGCGAAAAGATGAATTGCCGTAATTACAGTTAATAACCCTGCCAAACTATGAATAAACAAATGTAATTTACTGTATTGCTTTTGTGTTTATTGCTGGATTAACTCCCAAACTTTAGATATTAATATCTTGATTTATTAAAGCGATCGCATTGATTTAGATTGCCAACAAAAAGATTGAAGCTAAAAATTAAAGCTGCCTTTTGACTAAGTTCCAACCTAATCCTGGAATTCCAGACTGATATCACAGAAAAATTTATTTGAGCGTTTCATAATATGGATACCGAATTAAAAAAAAAATTATATGAGCGACCAGAATTCCAGCCCAGATAACATTGTCCGTCCAGAGGACTTGATGGTTGAACTAAACCTAAAAAAAGTCAACTTACTATGATGACTTAAACTATCTGGGTATCAAAGCTGATAAGGATGAAGAGAAAAAAGTTTATCTAATTACTTGACTGGAGAACTGACGGTAGATTTTCCAGAAGATGTGAAGATTCCTGTTGAACCGAATCAAATGGTTACGGCTGAGTTAGTGGGGAGTAGTTTGAAGTTGAATTATTGTGAATTGGAGAGAGCGATCGCATATTTGAAAGAGCAGTATGCGGTGGGGACTGTGGAGATTAAGGTGGTGCAGCCTCAACCATTTTAAGGTTAGCGTTACTCTGCTGGTTCAAAATCTGATTGTTCTGCCCCACAGACAGGACAGACCCAATCTTCTGGTAAATCCTTAAAAGCTGTCTCTGGTTCAATGTCGCTATCTGGATCGCCTATATCTGGGTCGTATTCGTAGCCACAAACCGAGCAAGTATATTTCATGACGTTTCTTTTCTCACTATTTGTCATACTAGAAGAGATAATTTCAAGAAAATATTAAATTTAATTAAATTTCCAACGGTGCTAGTAAGATGCACGAGTTGATTAAGAATGGTGCTGCCACACTGAGTTTTTGATTTACCAACCCGTCCCCGAACTCAGATCGCACCCAAACATCACCCAATAGACTATGACAGTTAACAGAAGACCAATCTTGGTGAACTGTGATGAAGAGAATCAAAAACCTGTCTGTGTATAATCTATTGGGCTACCTCCTTTTTGGCATCGCTGCCTATGCCTTTGTTAATGCCAGCAATACCGATGTTATAGCTACTGCCCCAATCGCCCCAATCGCCCCAATTGCCCCAGAGCCTACACAATCTACCCCAAATCGTCACACCATCACCCTAGTTCTCAACCAATTGTCAGACCTCAAGGTAGAAGAAGGACAGAGAATTAATGTTGGAGATATCATCAGCGATCGCACCTCCGAAAAAGCCAAGCTACAAGCCAAAAAACAGCGATTAGTAGACGGACTCACTAGAGCTAAATTACCCCTCAACGAACTAAAACCCGTCCCAGTACCTCAGTTTCAGACAGAACTGGCGAACCTCAAACAGGCTCAGTTTAATCTAGATGCGATCGTTCAGCAGATAAATAACTTTGACCAGAAAATCTATCATAAAGACGACTGGCACGTTCAAGTATTTGAATCTGAGAAAGTGCAGGAATTAGCTGACCTTAAACGTAAAGAGTTAGAAGCTTCGATTAATTTAGAGAAAGCGATCGCCTCTCTTGATGAAGCTAAACTCAACTACCGTCGTCAGCAGTACGAACACTCTCTTAAAGTATCTGACTATCAAACCCTGATCTCTAAGCAGCAGGAGCAAGTTAACTCGCTACAAACTCAGTTAGATACAGTTGATGATGAATTAGATAAACTCACATCGGTTTATTCGCCTTATCGAGGGAAAGTACGACGGGTGAAGATACTCGGACAGAATGAGAGGTCAATTACTGCCGAGGTGACGCTAGATATTCGGGGTGAGAAGTAAGGGCTACGCTGAGTCTACGACTTGCTCCACAACCGCGATCACACCATAAAACTTATCGTTCATGTCAATAAATTATTAATTAAAATAAAGATATAACCAATATAAATTAGCGAATCTTTTCTAAGTTTAAAAGAGAAAAAACCTAGCTAAAGTTTGAAGTTTCAGTGTGGAGTGAGAGTGGTATAAGTTAAGTTATCATCACCTTGCTGGTGTTTAAAACCATGTTGAAAGCTATTATTTTTTTGGGCTTCATGATATTTTTCATTCTGTTTTGGCGTTGGGTGCTGTCGAATGATAACTAACTTGGGTGGTAGCTGATTTATCACCCAGCCAAACTAAAATCAACTCGCGATCGCATTGGGCATTAGTAACTTTGTTCTGACTAGTCATTAATACGGACGTATTGAATAATGTGCATCAATATTGGAGCTTTTGATGTATGTTCCAGGATTAATTATATTCATTCGTCGGATTGGGGAAAGTTAAGATTGTCATCTTTTTTCTTAGATACATGAAAAAACTATTTAACAGTACATGCGGACAAGTCCTTTGTGGCGTACTAATTGGTCTAATTTTGGTCTTGGTTGGAGTTCTTACTAACAGGAAATCTATTAGTGGCTCAACCGAGAAAGCGATCGCTAATGTCTTATTTAAAGATAATTATGCCGAACAATGGCAAGTCAAACCAGGATCAATCTATGATGGCGATACTCTACGAGTCGTCAGAGGTCAGGAAGAATTAAAAGTTAGACTCTGTGGCATCGATGCTCCAGAGATTAAACAACCATTGGGCATCGAATCTAGAGATTACTTGCGATTAGGCTCCGCCTAGCCGAAGGCATCGCTCATTGCCAAAAGCGACGGCAGAATCTATGTTTTACCTATTGAAAAAGACCGATATGAACGCACTGTAATGGGAGTCATCAGAAGCCTTGGGAATTTAGAGCATCTATAAAAGCTAACAAGTAGGAATGTCTTTTACTATTAAGGAATAAATCATCTATTGAACTTGGGGCAATTATGGATGACCGAGAAAAAGCCGAATTAAACAAGCAGAAAAAGTTAGTAGATTGTGTCAGTCATCTAAATTCGGTTTTAGAAGCATTCGAGCGTCTTGAAAATTACAAAGCCACAGTTTTGCCTATAATTGATGGGTTTGACCTGACTCATTCTGATACATATTTAGAGCTAACTGAAAATATTAAACGAGAGCTATTTTATATTAAGTTTTTTTCGAACACGCTACTAGCCAATTATTTAAATATCGCCGATTATGTCATCCAGAACCAGATATTTATAGTATTAAAGACAAGAAAAATCGAGAAAAGTATGGATTAAAACCTTTAGGAGACTGGAAAAAACAAAGCGAAGAGACACAATGTATTCTCAACGAGTCGCAAAAAAAGATAGACGAAATGCCTGCCAAACGAAATGAAGACAATTTAGACGAAGTAAAGCTTAAAGACTTAAAATATCTTAAAGAGAAATTAGATCTAGCGTCTGAAAAGAACCGAAAAAATAGTAAAAATTGAATCTAAAATATTGAGATTATAATGGGCAATGTTTCTTATATTTCTTTTACAAATTGCTATTTTTAGCAAAATAAGTATCAATTAAGACTTTACAATCCCTGGGAATTTAGGAGTAAAGTTAATAAGTAGGAATGTCTTTTAATATAAAAAAATAAATTATCTTGGCTTCTGAGTCATGAAGATATCGCCCTAGAAAAAAGCTGGTAAAAGAAAGCATGATTAGAGTTTATCTAGATACAAGTATTTATAATCGTCCTTTCGACAATCAGACCCAACCTAAGATACATTTAGAGACACAGGCGGTAATTTTGATTTTACAGATGGTCGAAGCCAAATTAATTGAATTAGTTAACTCTTCCGTCTTAGAGTATGAAAACAGTCGCAATCTCTGGACTTTGCCACAGCAAGCGATGAGTAGATATTTACAAATGGCTGGCATCAAACAAACAGTTGATGAAACTATTAGACAAAGGGCAGAGCAACTAGAGGGTATTGGAATCAAAGCAGTAGACGCGCTACACGTTGCCTGTGCTGAAGCATCGAATAGCGATTATTTTTTAACCTGCGATAAGCGATTAATCAATCGTTGTGTCGAGTTGCCAGTAAAAACCTTAAATCCAGTTGATTTTATTTTGGAGATAGAAGATGAAGATCGAGGTAATTAGTGAACAGGAAGTTTTACAAGAGGGATTGCAGGTATTGATGACTCATTTAGAACCATCCAAAGTTCTTCGTTTTTGGGCTGCTTGTAAGCTGAGTGAGGGGGATTATCTCAAACTCAAAGAACAGTTATTTGGCGAAGATTCTGTTGCTAGTCTTTATGAAAAGATAAAAGCTTTTCAGGACGAGACAAATAAGGAGTTGTAACTAGAATTACCAGATAAAAATAGCTAAAACAATTTTAACTGACCCTCACTAACTGAACTATATCTACCTCGATGTAAATTCAGATGGCAAGCAGCACAGACCGACAGCGTGCGATTCGTTTAGTGGGGAATCACGGTAACCAGTCCGTAAATAGCCACTAGAGTCAAGTCTCCTAAGACTACGGCGGCTTTTTTGTATACCACAAGGGTACAACGTGAATCTTCACACAAAAAACGCGCCGAACTTAACTGTTCTTCTGATGAGGGTGCAAGTCCCTCTCTCGAAACTCACGAGTAACTCCTTATCTGCCCACGCCGAACAGACTCGGAATTCTGTAGAGCGAAGCTGGGAACAGGACGCAATCAGACATTAATTGCAAATGACACTGGCGTTAACAGGGAGTCCCCATGATGAAACAGAACCTAGAAAAACAACCTAGTCTGAGGCAGACGCAATCCAAAGTCTGACCTCACCAGAGATTAGTATCCCGCAGCGCGTGTTGTCAGCAGCTGCAAGAGTAAGGGGTTCTGGTGGTTGAATTGGTTACATCTAAAGGGACGAACAACAGATATCAATCTGTATCAAAAGGACGGAACGAATAAAAACGAATCTAAGGTCTGTGGTCAAGTCGAATCCACGGTAGACCAGACGAGAGGATTAATTCCTTAGATTTGGGTAGGACAAGGCGTAATTGCCTTGAGGTATTCAGAAAACACAACTCGGAGCAGACTATGGTTAGACACAGCTTAAACGCTAGTGAACTTTGGGAAAATCAAGATTGGAAGAAATTCCATCAAGACCTTTTCAGGCTACAAAGACGAGTGTTCAAAGCAGTTCAAGTTGGCGACAAGCGCAAAGCTCAGTCACTTCAAAAACTGATTCTCAAATCCCAGGCTGCTAGATTTCTAGCAATCCAACAAGTAACACAGTTAAACACTGGTAGTGCGACCTGAAAGGTCAACTAAACTGAGACTCCGAAGTCTCTCTGGAATTTCTACTCCAGACCTTCATAGAGGAATCCGTAGGAAATACGGTACGTCACGGCTTAGTAGGCAACGAACCAGTCGGAGTGCAGACGCTAAAAGTAGCCGTAGCTGCCAGGGTTAGGCGGTGAGGAGCAAGAGGGAAATGTAGAAGGACGAACATAGACTAAGGTATTGATTAAATCACGTCACTTTAAAACAAGCTAAATAACTCCTGGTCTAAGGCTTGAAACCAAAATGGTAAATAGGTGGCTGTTACGTTTTCCAGTCGTAACAACGTAGAAACACAACTCCTATCGTGAAATAGATACCCGCCCTAACTACATTGGAAACTTTAGTTGATACAACAGGACAAATCCTACAGAGTCTAAAAGACAGTCGAATCTTCTAGTAAGCAAGCGAGCAATCAAAGCCGAATTCTCTGGAGGACAAAGGATGAGTGAAAAAGCAAAAGTCATCTTGTAATGAGGTGAATAGGGATTCAAGATTTGTCCCTGACCGAAAGGAAAGCTGAATTAACTTGGGTCATATACGGAAAGGAAATTTATCAAAGGAATGAACCCTCATGACAAGTTGGATACATCAAATTGATGTAAATGGACATAGGGAACAACTTTCAGACTGGAATCAAGTTAATTGGAAGAAAGTAGGAAAGATTGTTAATAACCTAAGAAAACGGATATTTCGTGCCAGAAAACTTGGGCAATGGAAGCAGCTACGCAGGTTGCAGAAATTGTTATCAAAGTCTTACGCAAATCTACTACTTGCAGTACGACAAATTACTCAAATAAACAAAGGAAAGAGAACAGCAGGAGTTGATGAGGAGGCAATTAACACTCCTGAAGAGAGAGTAAAACTTGTCAACAGTTGGAAAGAAATAACAGCCTCTCCTACAAGAAGAGTATATATTCCTAAATCCAATGGCAAGAAGCGTCCCCTCGGTATTCCCACCGTCAGGGATAGAGTCATGCAAGTAATAGTTAAAAACTCCTTAGAACCCGAATGGGAATCACAATTCGAGCCAAATTCTTACGGCTTCAGAATTGGTAGAAGTTGTCAAGATGCTATAGCGCAATGTTTCAATAAACTAGTAAACAATCCACGCGGAGCAAGACACACTTGGGTTCTAGACGCTGACATATCAGGATTCTTCGATAATATTGCACATGAATCCATCCTGAACATGATTGGTACTCATCCATCAAGAGAATTAATTAAAGGATGGTTAAAAGCTGGATACGTCTATCAAGGAATCAAAACTCCCACAGACAAAGGCACACCTCAAGGCGGGGCGATAAGCCCACTTTTAGCAAACATAGGGTTGCATGGTCTTGAAGAAGTAATCGAAGCAATCAAACTACCCAAAGATAAATGGGGAAATAGATTAAAGCTCGGTTTTATCAGATACGCGGATGACTTTGTTGTCACATCCAGAGAACGAGAAAACCTAGACAGTGCCTTAGTCCAGATTAAACAATGGTTATCAGAAAGAGGACTAGAAATCAGCGAGGAAAAAACCAGGATAGTTCACATACAAGATGGATTTAACTTTCTAGGATTTAACTTTCTAGGATTTAATCTACGCCAATATAAAGGCAAACTACTAATTAAACCTCAGAAAGAAAAGGTTCTGAAATTCTGCAAAGAATTAGGAAAAACCATATCTGAATGCGCCACATGGACGCAGCAAAATCTTATTGGCAAACTAAACCCGATTCTCCGAGGATTTGCTAACTACTACAAAGGAGTTGTTAGCAAGAAAACATTCAGTTACATCAATCATCGAGTAACAATGTATTTATATCGTTGGGCAAAGCGTAGGCATCCCAACAAAGGCAAAAGATGGGTGAAAAACCGATACTTCCACCTAATAGAAGGGAACGATTGGACGTTCGCCCGTCAAGGAATTGATAGCAGAGGAAGGAAAAGATTTTACTCCCTCTGCAACGTAAGTCATATTCCTATCATAAGGCACGTCAAAGTTACGGGGAGTAATTCCCCAGACGACTCAGAACTTAATGAATACTGGGAAACCCGTAAAAACAAACTAGGAAAGCAATACTGGGCAAAAGGCTCGAAATACGAGCCTTTTGCCAAAAACCAAAGCTTTAACTGTACAGTTTGCGGAACAGCCCTTTTTAACGGTGAAGAAATCGAAACCCATCATATAGTACCTGTGGCAAAAGGCGGACGAGACGACATCGAAAACCTAATGCACTTACACACAATGTGTCATAAGCAGTTACACAACACCAAGTTAAAGGCTTGAAGTATGGCTTGAGCCGTGTGAGGCGATGAGTCTCACGCACGGTTCTTAGGGGGGTGCGGACTGGTAACAGTCCAATCCTACCCGACAGAAAACGGCAGGAATAGATGGTCAAAAGTCTCTCACGTTTGAAGAACGCTTTGAACTAGAAGAGAAATTAGCCAAAAATTACGCCAATTGGAAACACAAAGGCTTAAGAGAAATCCCCATCCCTAAAAAGGATGGAACTATCCGAATGCTCAAAGTGCCAACAATAGCAGATAGGGCGTGGCAATGCCTCGCCAAATACGCGCTCGAACCAGCACACGAAGCAACTTTCCACGCCCGAAGCTACGGGTTTAGAACAGGACGGGCAGCACACGATGCCCAGAAAACTCTATTCAACAACCTCAGCAGCAAAGCCAATGGAAAAGATAAACGAGTAATCGAACTCGACATTGAAAAATGCTTCGACAGGATAAACCACTCAGCAATCATGGATAACCTAATTGCCCCTTCAAGGCTAAAGCTTGGCATCTTCAGATGTCTCAAAGCTGGAACTAATATAGGTTTCCCCGACCAAGGAACGCCACAAGGCGGAGTAGTTAGTCCTCTGTTAGCCAACATCGCCCTCAACGGAATCGAAAGTATTCACAAATACAAAGACTCAGGAGGAAAGATTAAAGAACCATCAATCCGCTATGCGGACGATATGGTAGTCATAATCCGACCTCAAGATGATGCAAAGGCAATACTTGAAAGAATCAGCGAATTTCTAGCAGCAAGAGGAATGAAAGTCAGTGAAAAGAAAACCAAGCTAACCACCACGACAGATGGATTCGACTTCCTAGGCTGGCACTTTAAAGTCCAGAAAAACGGTAAATTTCGTAGCACCCCCTCAGTGGATAACTACAAAGCATTCCGCAAGAAGGTAAAAACCATCGTCAACAACTCGAACTATGGTGCGACTGAAAAAGCTAGTAAACTAGCTCCCGTCGTTAGAGGCTGGAGACAATACCACAAGTACTGCAAGATGGATGGGGCAAGGAATTCTTTATACCACATCGAAAGTCGTGCATACAAGGTATTTAATAAGGAAACAAATCAAAGCCGCTACACTAGCAAGAAATTGCTAGATATAGCATTCCCCAAAGTTCCTTACTCCCAAAACAAACATGTTAACGTCAAAGGAAAGAAATCACCCTACGACGGAGATATAGCCTACTGGAGCAAGCGTAACAGCATACTCTATGACGGTGCAACCTCTAAAGCCCTAAAACGGCAAAACCATTCATGTGACTCCTGTGGATTGAAATTTCTGGGAGAGCAGAGAGTACATCTACACCATGTAGACGGAAATCACCAGAATTGGAAAGAATCGAACCTTGTAGCAATACATCAAACGTGCCACCAATTCATACACATGAAGCAAAGCAAAAGCTAAGAATATCGGGAGCCGTATGCGGTGAAAGTCGCACGTACGGATCTAACAGAGAGGGGCGAAGGCTAATACCTTCCCTCGACTCTACCAGATTGGATAGCCGATTATCCGTCGTGTCATGGTTGCGATGATGCACCTGTAGAATGTCAGCCGTCCACTCTGAACGGGTTAAATCATCTGGTCTTAGATGCGGCGAACTATGCGCCTTTCTCTTATTTTGTAGCATCTTTTTCCACAACATTAACACTGCCACTGAGCAGCTTCTTTTACTTTGAGTGCTAGGCTGTTCCAATTATCGGGGTAAAGGCTCGAATCTATAGGCATTTTGTTCGGTGATCGCTGATTGAAATTATCTTATCGCATCGCTTTGACAAGAGAAACTCAGATATTAGACTTTGTTACGCCAGCGTAAGCTATTGAGGTTTAGCTTAGGCGGCTTTTCTGCGGGAAGCTACATGCGGACAAGTCCTTTGTCACAGAAAACGCGCCGTGTTGTATGTAGCTATCGGGACGATCGATTATCGCTTCGGCAACAAAGATTGCTTCTTGTAACTGCTCTACCGATAGCTGTTTGTAAGCTACACCTTTTTGGCGGTCAATCACCTCATACCAGCAGCAACCAAACAAGTTATGACGCGCTTTGCGAGATGCGAAGCGAATCCTTTAGGGCTAATTGTAGCGACCCAGAATAAGAATCATTCCGACCCGAAATAACAGCGTTTTTCGACCCACATTAAATTAAGAATAAAACTTACTCAAACCCACATTAAACGAGATGGGAATTTATTTCTGATTCGGTTTCAGGTCAGAAGAAATGGCATCAATACTGATAGGGGCCATGTAACTGCACCGCCAGGATTGCTCAAGAGAACAACCGTCAACCGCTATTTAAAAGAATGGGGATATGACAAAGAAAAACTATCTCGCCAACCACCCGCAGTACGTTTTGAAGCTGAATATAGCAATCAGTGTTGGCATTTTGATTTAAGTTCTTCCGATCTCAAGCGATTAAAAAATGCTGTTGAACTAGAACCAGGTCAAGGAAAGCCATTACTGATGTTGTACAGCATAGTCGATGACCGCAGTGGCGTGTCTTATCAGGAATACCATGAAGTATACGGTGAGACCGACTCTAGAAGAAATTGGTGGTCGAACCCAAACTTTTGCCTTGGAAGGTATTCGAGGTCATCAATCCGAATATATTAATTGGCTTTTAACTCAAGCAACTAACGGTACTTAAACAATTAATTGATGACTCAGGACATAGAAAAAGCGGGAATTTTACAGCAGGAGTAGGCCGTCAATATATTGGTGAAATAGGTAAAACTGATAATGGGAATGTGGTGGTAACAACTCATCTTTATGATGGCAAAAAAAGTCTACCTTTAGACATAGAGTTATATCAACACGGTAATTCATTACCTTTGGGCAAGAAAGACCCATTGTTCAAGAAAAAGCCAGAGTTAGCTTTAGGATTAATTGATCAAAGTTTAGTCAAAGGAGAGCAACCAGAAATAGTCTTGATTGACTCAGGATATGGTAACAATACAACTTTTCTAATGGAACTAGAAAAAAGAAAATTAAAGTATTTAGGAGGAGTTGCTAAAAATCGAATATTCGAGCAAAAGGTTCAAGTAGAAGAAGATGATGTTAGTTTAAATTTACGACGAGTGGTAATTCAATTGCATCAACCAACAAGACATGGAGATACAGAGGTAACTCTACTGACACATTTGTCACCATCCGTAGCTGATGCACCAACTGTAGCTAGACTTTATCTTCAAAGATGGAGTAAGGTTAATCTCAAACGCTTTTCTTCTTCTCCTAGAGGACAAAAAAAGCCCAAACCCAAACCGACTTATGACCCTAAACACCTTCATGTCTCTACCTCTCGCCTTTTACGGCAGCCAAGTCAGTACAAACGTTCACCTTAACAGGGGTAGAGCTTAGAGCTAAAAGCTAAGAGCTTAAAACATGATTCTGCATAACCTTTTCTAAGGCAGCCTGGAGGCGATCGCGGTTATTAAAGTGATCCATTTTTTGAATTGGTTTGCCATTTTGAAACAGTATAATCGTCGGCAAGTTGCGGATGCAATAATGATTAGCTAGTTTAAAATTTTCGTCGGCATTGATGGAAATTAGTTTAATTGAGCCTTCTTGTTCTGTAGAGAGTTTCCTTAATATGGGTTCAATTAACTTACATAAACCACACCAAGGAGTCCAAAAATGTACCAAAACAGGTTGGTCAGATTCAATCACTTCTTGCTGAAAGTTGGTTTCGTTCACTACAGAGATCATATTAAGTGAATAAGTAAAAAGGTTTAATAAAAATTTGTTTTAAATGCTTTGAATTATGCTACATCTAATCGGGATCAACTGAAAAGGCTAGATCTAACAGTTCCATCATAAATTTACGGCGAGTTTTGCGAGTCAACCCTAAAGCATACATCTGCGGATATTGTTTAGGGCAGATCGTCGTTTGACAGCAACTTAGATGCTCTGTGTTCGCAACGACTGACGAGGTTGAATAAGAATCCTCTTACCAATATACTTTTGAGGTTGCCTGCATCAGCCAGGGATGCCCCCACCAAAACAACATCACAAAAGCTGCTATCCCTAGATAGGCTGGGCGTAAATACTCTTGCCATTTAATTGTTTGACGACCATCAAGAATCGCCAAAAATGGGATCACAGAAGTGCGCGCCTTGACCTGTTCAAAGGCTTCTCCGTATCTTTTACTTAAACGGCGATCGCCATGCCAAACAGCAAATAAATGATGGGCAATTAAGCCTACTGAGGTCACAATGGTAAAAGTCGTTCCGAGCCAAAGAGTGTGGGCAATGCACCAGATGACCTGTCCGACCATTTGAGGATGACGAGTAATGCGAATAATCCCTGTTTCAAAGAGATATACTTGGGGTTTTTGTACTGCTGCAATCTCTAACAGGTTAAAGGTTGCGGGATAAAGAAAGATAAACGAGATCGCCGATAAAATCCAGACTAAAGCTTGAACTCCTGGCACTCCCTGCACCCGCCATAATTGCACTCCATCATAGCGATGGTTGAAAAAATAAATAATTAAAATAGTGGCAAAAGGAATACTGACCAAAGCGAAAATTACTCGGTATAATCTAGCACCAATTTTTGTTTCTGCCCACGGACGCAGGGCAGCCATGCCACTATGGGCGATCGCAAATCCCAGCAGCAAGCCCACCATAATTAAGTGGCTGTTAGCCAGCCAGTTGAAGTTGCTTAAAGAAATAGTCATATATGTCATATATGTATTATTAATCACTTTAGCTAGTAGCAATAATTAAAAGTTAATTGCGCACCCCAATTGTGATACTGTGCAGATAAATAAAAAACACGAAAATTATTAAATATTTAGCAGTATTAATAATACGTTTAAATAACACTCGAACAACCAACTTTTTTGTAAACTTGCTAATGGGATTGTATGTCTGATATTCCTTTTACTCTAGATCAACTCCGAATACTTAAGGCGATTTCTACAGAGGGAAGCTTTAAACGGGCTGCGGACAGCCTCTATGTCTCTCAACCCGCCGTGAGTCTTCAAGTGCAAAATTTAGAAAAGCAATTAAATGTTCCTTTATTTGACCGTGGCGGAAGAAGGGCGCAGTTAACCGAAGCAGGGCATTTACTATTAACCTATGGCGAAAGAGTGATCTCCTTGTGTCAGGAAACCTGTCGGGCGATCGAAGATTTACAAAATCTTCAGGGGGGTACTTTAATTGTGGGAGCATCTCAAACCACAGGTACATATTTGATTCCCTGGATGATTGGTTTATTTCGGGAAAAATATCCTGATGTTTCGGTGCAGCTTCAGGTTCATTCAACCCGCCGTACTTCCTGGGCTGTGGCTAACGGACAGGTTGATTTAGCAATTATTGGTGGCGAAGTACCAACAGAGTTACAGGACGTACTCAATGTTATTCCTTATGCTGATGATGAACTGGCTTTAGTATTGCCCCCCAATCATGTCCTAGCACAAGAAGAGGCGATTCAAAAAGAAGATTTGTATAAGCTCAAGTTTATTACCCTAGACTCACAATCGACGATCCGCAAGGTAATTGATAAGGTTCTCACGCGCTATGAAATCGATCCCAAGCGCTTAAAAATTGAAATGGAGCTAAATTCGATTGAGGCGATTAAAAACGCCGTGCAGTCAGGGTTGGGAGCAGCTTTTGTCTCCACCACGGCGATCGCCAAAGAATTAGAAATGGGAGTCTTGCATCAAGCCAAGATTA
This sequence comes from Pleurocapsa minor HA4230-MV1, assembly GCA_019359095.1. Lineage (NCBI taxonomy): Bacteria > Bacillati > Cyanobacteriota > Cyanophyceae > Pleurocapsales > Pleurocapsaceae > Pleurocapsa > Pleurocapsa minor. Next base: position 50,962 of record JAHHHZ010000030.1, read on the forward strand.
AAGAGGTTGATATCGGCAGAACTTTAGCTGTGATCGTTAATCCCAATCGTTATTGTTCCAAGGCTGCTGAAGCATTTAGTAAAGAGATTCTGCCTCAGTTTACCACCAGAGAAGAGTTTAAAAACCTGGAGAGCCTATACAAAAATATTATAGAAGTAAGCTAAAATCTTGGGCGATTTGCAAATTCCCTCAGTACAATAAGCAAATACTGCTCTTGGCTGATAGCTAACACATCAAATCAAGTTTTACTAATCCCTCTAGACGGGGATAACTAGATGTAGGATGGAGGATGTGGGGCTAACAGCTAACAACTAACAGCTAACAGCTAATAGCTATTGACTGAGATTGTATGGAAATTATTTGTACTCGCCCTAGTTGTGCTAAACCTCTTAATTCTTTTAGCGATCTGGATACAGAAGCCAAGATTAGAACAGTACAGCAAAGATACTGTAGCACCTGTGGAATGCCCCTGCTGTTAGCCGATCGCTATCTCCCTTCAAAATTACTCGGAGAGGGTGGATTTGGGGCAGCTTTTTTAGCTTGCGATCGCTATAAACCAAAGTTTCCTTTATGTGTCGTCAAGCAGTTTAAGCCTTCTAATGATCTTGATGCTCATGAGCGAGCAGTTGCCCAAGAACTATTTGAAAGAGAAGCAGTTGTTTTAGAAGAACTCGGTCAAAAACATCCCCAAATTCCCAATTTATATGCTTTTTTTACGCCAATAGTCCAGAATACGCAGCATACAGGCGAAGAACAGTATTTTTATTTGGCACAAGAATTTATCGATGGACAGGATTTAGAACAAGAATTAGCCGACAAAGGTAAGTTTTCTGAAGCGGAGGTGACCGAAATTTTAATCGAGATTCTCAAAATATTAGAGTTCGTTCACGCAAATAATACGATCCATCGAGATATCAAACCGTCTAACATTATGCGCAATAAGCAGGGAGTTTTATATCTGCTAGATTTTGGTGCAGTAAAGCAGATTACAGCAGGGGGTGGTAATCCTAAAAAATCCACAGGCATCTTTTCGATGGGGTTTGCTCCTCCCGAACAAATGTCAGGTGCGCAAGTATATCCCTCAACAGACATTTATGCTTTAGCTGTTACCTGCCTTAATTTACTGACGGATAAAGAAGTAGAAGAACTGTATGATTCATTTAACCATACTTGGCAATGGCATAATTTTGCCCCAAATATCAGCGATCGCCTGAAGCAAATTCTGGATCGAATGCTCTTGCCAACTCCCGCTCACCGTTTTCAGTCGGCTAGTGTGGCTTTAGCGGCTTTGACGGTAATATCTAAGCAGATTAATCCTGTTACCCCACCAACAAAACTAACTCAAATACCCAAACAAAATCAACCAATTAAATCCCCTGTATCGAACACGCTGAACACACCTACGCTAATAAATACAGTAACACCTCCTCCTGCTGTTTCAAATTCTACTCCGACACCTGATCTTGCTACATCTGTACCTCAGAAAATACGGCAAAAAAGAACAAAACGCCCTTTTTCTCTGACAGAAGTTCTTATTAGTGCTGCCTTTATTGGTTTTGAAGGAGCATTGATCTCGATTGGTTTGATTAGCTGGCTTGCCTTTTCTGGAGAAAGTGTGGGGATTATTGGCGCTGTAATGGGTGGAATTATGTTTGCTCTCCATCGTCGCGCTATTGAAAAAGTCGATCTGGCAATTTTTGCCTTAATTACCACTGGCATAGTGATTTTTATCCCCAAATTCCATGGCAGTTTAACCATCCCAAATGTTCTGCTCATTGCAACCATATCCGCTGCTGCTGCGATCGCCATTACCGCTTTTTTTCGTTTGGTGTATCAACTACTATCACGTTTGCTTTAATACGACATTGCCTAATTAGCAACGCCAATATAAATAATACTTATGAAAATTGTTCAAGAGATTTCTTTGATTAGTGTTGGGAGCTTTGAAGAATCCAGTGATTGGGAGATTATCCGCTCTGAAGTTCGTGAAGCGATCTCTTTGATCGTGTATCCTCCTGGTACATCCAACTTCACAATCAATCCTACAAAGCATGGTAACGGTGTAAAGCCTATTAAAGAAGCTTGCATGATTGCTTTAAAAGATAGATTTGGATGGATGCTCGAAACCCAAACTAACTACGCAACCCGATCACCTGGAAAAGTCGATGCTACAAAAGTCATTGATGACCATCTTTTTGCACTTGAATGGGAGACTGGAAATATATCTTCAAGTCATCGGGCAGTTAATAAGATGGTTCTTGGATTAATACGTGGTGTCTTTCTAGGCTCTGCTTTGGTACTCCCAAGCAGGAAACTTTATCCTTATCTGACGGATCGAGTTGGTAACTACGAAGAGCTAGAGCCATACTTTGATGTTTGGCGGTCAGTCCTAATCAAAGACGGATTTCTTGCGATCTTTGTGATTGAGCATGATCAAGTGGATAGCAATGTACCAAAAATTGCTAAAGGCACTGATGGACGTGCATTGATCTGAAATTTATGGCTACAAACTTATGTAGAGTAAGGACTTGGCAGTTGTGAAGCAGTTGTCTTGCGTGACTTCGATTTTGTACGTCCTCTTGCTGATTCCCATTCCTCTACTATTCCATTTGTCAAGTTGGTTAATCGTTCTATTGCTGGGTCTGTATCCCCAAGTTCTGAACCAATCCAATAGCGGTGTAGTTTTTCTGCTGCATAGAACGTAGTGCCAGAGCCTCCAAACGGATCGACTACAATCTGTCCTGGATTAGATGCCATTGCAATAACCCGCTCTAGCATGATGGGCGCAAGTTCATTTGGAACTCGTTTTTTATGTCGACGGTGCCGAACTGGTGGAATATCAGTCCACATCTCCTCGGCTAATGTCCATAAAACTTTGGTAGAGTTAGCTTCAGAAGCATCTTCCCAAACATCTTCTGGCGTATCCCAAACATCCATTAAGTTTATTCCCTTTTCATTGAGGCTTTTGCGATGCCCTCCATAGTCACGAATTTCTCCATTACAGTGTCTACAAACTTGAATAGGTGTATAGACTTTGTTGAAGACCGCTGGTTCTCCTTTGGTGTAATAAAGTAGCCCGTAGTGAGCAGGAGACATCTTTTTCCCTCTAGGAAAAGCTTTCGGCATTCGGCAAGCAATCCAGTGCCGAAAACACATTCCTTTTCGACTTAGATATGCACCATACTCTATACACCACTTGGGCAGGTTAAAGACAAATAAACTACCTCCAGGTTTGAGTACGCGAATGCTTTCACTAAGCCATTTTTGCGACCAGTCTATATATCTACCTAGCTCCATCTGATCATTCACTCCTTCACCGTACTTTTTGCCAAGATTAAAAGGTGGATCAGCAAATACAAGATCTACAGATTCATCAGGCAATGCCGATAAAAGCTGAAGGCAGTCGCCTTGATAGAGGATGCCATGCTTACTCATGTAAATTTGTTGCAATTTTTTTCGATCTGCAACATCAGTTGAAATCAATTGAAAAGGGAGCATTTATTTATCTATTAGTACATTAGTATAACATGAGTCTACAGACTCTATTGTTATTTGTCAATAGAGTTTTCTTCAGAAGTTGTACTTCTTGGCTGATAGGGTTTTCCTATGGGTTGATTCATGTATCTTTCGATCTCAGTAGTCTCTATGTAGTAATAATGCCCAAGTTTTCGGGCTATGATTTGACCATTCTTAACTAGGTCATGTACTCGTTGGCGAGTTACGCCAAGTACCTGAGCAGTTTGCGTTACAGAGAGTAATTCAGGACTGTCACTGGAGCCGAAGTTTGTCATACGATGGGCCTAGGGGGCGTTGATGTCCAAAATTAGTTCTCAATTTTACACCCTCAATCGTACCTCAAGTTCTGCAAGACGAAGCACATAAACAGATTCACGCCAGCCAGCTAAGACGATGCTAGTATTTATCAATACAAATTCATTGATTGAAATTTGCCAGCGGTAGAATTTACACTATACGTAATAAAGAAAAAATCCCCGCACTTAAAATTGCAGCTACAGGTATAGTCACGATCCAGGCTAAGGCTACAGATTTAATCGTCTCCCATTTAACATCTTGATTCCGCGAGGCTAAACCAATCCCGATCACGCTACCAACTAAAGCATGGGAAGTAGAAACGGGTAAACCAAGTCGAGAGGCAATTAAAATTGTACTGGCGGTAGCTATTTCGGCACAAAAACCTGTACTGGGGACAAGAGAAATAATATTTTCCCCCACAGTAGTAATTACTTTTTTTCCCTGTACTGCCAAACCCCCAACAATACCGACTCCACCTAAAACTAAAATCCACAAGGGAATATCTAAACTGTCAATTGGCACAACGCCAGTATTGAAGATAAAGACAATCACGGCTAAAGGAGCGATCGCATTGCCTACATCGTTAGAACCATGAGCAAATGCGACAAAACAGGCACTTAACACTTGAAACTTGCCCATTACCCGTTCCAGAATCCGTATTTCTATTTCTTGCTGGCGATAGCTTTTAAACTTGTACCAAGAGTAATTAATAATAGCCCCTGTTGCTAAGAAGCCCATACCTAAGCCAATTGTTCTTTCAGGTAAGGGAATATAGTTAAATACTGGTAGCTGCACCACTGTGGGGAAAACAATCACGCCAAACACGGCAATTAAAGCTACACTCAACCAGGGAATCCATTCTAGTAGCTGCTGTAAAGTATTATCCTGCTCAAATAGCCAATAGCGCAGCAAACTATATAGACTCGCTGCGACGAGCGCACTGACAATCGGCGTGATTACCCAACCCAAACAAATCAAACCAATATTATCCCAGGCGATCGCCTCTTTCCCAATGGCTACCCAGCTAAATCCAGCGATCGCACCTACGACTGCATGGGATGAAGCTACGGGTAAACCTTGACTCGTAGCCACCTGTAACCAAATACCACAGGCAAGCAATACGGCAATCATTCCCAATAAAAAAATCTGGGGAGTTTCCGCAAATAGACTCGGATTAGCCACCTTTGTCGCCAAAGTAGCAGATACTTGCTTACCAAAGACTACCGCCCCAGTAAACTCTAAAATACCTGCGACAATAATTGCTTGAGTTAGGGTGATTGCTTTTGAGCCAACGGATGTACCCATCGAGTTCGCAACGTCATTTGCCCCCAGATTCCAGGCAACATAACCAGCCAAGAGAGAAATAAGTGTTAGGTAGATTAAAGTGTTAGACAAATATGTTAGGGGATTAGCTCAGTAATTACAAAATAGCTAGTTTCGGCTTGAGAAACAATATATAAATAGATTTTGTCTGAATAGATTAACTATAAAATAAATAAATAATGACAAGATAGATGAATAGATAATACTAAATCATAAATGAATTTTTTGCTTAAGCCAGGCTCAATATTTCGTCGCTTTGTTGGCATCATTGCTAATTTAAAACTAGCTATTATTCTCTTACTGGCGATCGCCGTTGTCAGTATTTCAGGAACAGTCATTGAACAGGCAGAAACTCTCTCTTTCTATCAACAAAACTACCCTGAATCTCCTGCTTTATACGGTTTTTTGACCTGGAAAGTGATTCTTGCTTGGGGACTAAATCATGTTTATAGTACCTGGTGGTATCTTTCCCTGCTGATTTTATTTGGTGCAAGTTTAACCGCCTGTACCTTCACGAGACAGTTACCCGCCCTTAAAGCTGCCCGTAAGTGGAAATACTATCAAAAGCCCCAACAATATGAAAAACTGGCTCTCAGCGCCGAATTAGAGCAAGGTTCAATCAAGTCTTTAATTCCTCTGCTCAAACAGCAAAACTATCAAGTCTGGCAACAGGATCATACTCTATATGCCCGTAAAGGAATTATTGGTCGGATTGGGCCGATTATCGTTCATGCTGGGATGTTAATTGTCTTAGCAGGGGGAATGTGGGGCATTTTTACTGGTTTTTTTGCTCAAGAAATGGTTGCCAGTGGCAATACTTTTAACATCCAAAATATTATTGAATTAGGGCCGTTTGGGGCTAATCAACTGCCTACAGATTGGTCAGTTAAAGTAAATCGCTTTTGGATTGACTACACCGAGAATGGTGATATCGATCAATTCTATTCCGATCTTTCGGTGTTGAGCGATCGCGGTGAAGAAATTAAACGAGAAACGATTCATGTTAATAAACCCCTGCGGTATGATGGCGTTACTTTCTATCAAACCAACTGGAGTATTGCTGCGGCCAAGGTACAGTTAAACAATAGCCCGATCTTTCAGCTACCTGTGGCGAAGTTAGACACTCTGGGGGCGGGTAATATCTGGGGAACTTGGATTCCAACCAAGCCCGATATGAGTACTGGGGTTTCCATGCTGATTAAGGATCTTCAGGGAACAGCTTTGATTTATAACCAGCAAGGAGATTTAACCAGCGCCATTCGGATTGGTCAAAGTATCAATATTGACGGGATTAACATTAAGCTGATTGATATTATTGGCAGTACTGGCTTACAGATTAAAGCCGATCCTGGTGTGCCAATTGTTTATACAGGCTTTGCTTTACTAATGATTGGGGTAGTTATGAGCTACTTTTCCCATTCTCAAATCTGGGCGTTAGAACAAGATCGTAGCTTTTATTTTGGGGCAAAAACCAATCGGGCGCAGGTAAGCTTTGAGCGAGAAATGTTGGGGGTAATCGATGCCTTAAATAGTGAACCTGAATCTGTCGATTTGCCTGAACCTAGTAAATCCTTGATTTAGCGTGAGTTCGGACTACGATAATTTAACGGTTAAGGTTAATAAAAGCGATCGCCGTTATTTCCTACAATTTCAATTTAATCAACGAAAACTAAATGTTAGTGTTAATTTCCCCTGCCAAAACCTTAGACTTTGAAACTCCTGCACCGATTCAACGCTTTTCTCAACCAGAATTTTTAGCCGATACAGAGAGACTAGTTACACAGCTACGACAGCTATCAGCACCAGAAATTTCTACTTTAATGAAGATTAGCGACAAGTTGGGGGAATTAAATAGCGATCGCTTTAAGACTTGGCAAGCCACTTTTGATGACACGAAGGCGAAACAGGCTTTATTGGCGTTTCAGGGTGATGTTTATCAGGGAATGCAAGTGGATCGCTTTGAACCAGAAGATTTTGATTTTGCCCAAGAACATTTAAGAATACTCTCAGGGTTATATGGGGTGCTACGTCCATTAGATCTAATCCAACCCTATCGCTTAGAAATGGGGACAAAGTTAGCTCATGCCAAACTACAAGATTTATCAGCAAATACCCTCTATGAGTTTTGGGCGGATAAGTTAACTCACACTATTAATCAGCAGCTAGAGAAACTAGAGCAAAAAACTATTATCAACCTAGCTTCTAATGAATATTTCCAAGCAGTAAAACCTAAATTGCTGACAGGAGCAATTATTACCCCTGTGTTTAAAGATTGGCACAATGGTAAATACAAAATCATCAGTTTCTACGCCAAAAAAGCTCGTGGCATGATGGCAGCCTACATTATTAAAAACCGTCTAAAAAATACAGCAGATCTGCCAAATTTTGCCGAAGCTGGCTATAGCTATAATCCTGAATTATCTGAGCAACAACATCTAGTTTTCACCCGACGATAAATGCGAACGATCATTACCCATTACCCATTACCCATTACCCATTACCCATTACCCATTACCTATTACCTATTACCTATTACTCAAAACCCCACAATTACTTGCCACATGCCAGTTGCCAAAAATGCGATCGCCCCTATTTGCGGGATTAAATATCTAAACTGCTGACGGGCAATCTTTTGAGTTAATAAAATTGCTAGCAACACGCCGATAATTAGACAGCTACCCTGGAGAAAAGCAATTACGGCAGGATGAGCGACAAGTACAGGAAGACTTGCACCATTTAAACCGAAAGTTGCCATGGTTACGGGGAGTATTCTACCTCCCTCACTTAAGCCTAGGCGTAGATAGTGAGCTAAGTTTCCAGCTAAAACCAGAGGTAAATAGCCATAAGCTAATTCAATAAATTTACGAGGTGTATGTTTGCGGTTCAATTTGCTGATTAGTATATTTGCTCCTTGGGCTAGTAAAGGCAAGATAATCGGTACTGCCAAAACTACCACGGAAACTAAAGCATGGTTGCTAAATCGCTCTAGATGTAAATCTAAACCTAGTCTGGTGGATATTTCTGGTAAACGGTGCAGAAAAATAACGTTTAACAACAAGAACAACAACGCCACTTCATAACTATGGGGTGTGTGAGTTGTCCAGAGTTCAATCCCAGGAGGACGTAAATTAAACTCTACTGAGCGGTGGGGACAGGCTTTAAGACAAGTCATACAGAGGACGCAATCTTTATTATCTACTAGCTGTGCGGGATGGGAATAGAGGGGACAGCCGTTAGTTTCTTGTCCTTCTCCTTTTGCAGCACCACCCTTATAACATTGGTAGGTTGTACAGGTTGCCGAACAAGTTCCCTGTTGCGCTCGTAATTCCGTCATGGAAAGCTTGGCGAATAAGCCGTTCATGCCGCCAATTGGACAGAGATAGCGACACCAGAAACGCCGTTCAAAAATGGTAGAAAAGATCATCGCCCCTGCGGTAATTAGCAGCAGCAAACAAGCAGAAAGATAGGCAGTATTTTCTAGATCCCAGAGTTCCTCCCAAAGTAAGATCAAAGCAAACAAACCAAATAAAAACCAGCCACCCCATTGTTCAGCAGCATGTCTGGGCCATTTTTTGAGCGATCGCGGCCATAAAATCAGCGATAGTTTTTGCGTGATCTCGCCATAAATCATAAAGGGACAAAAAGCACACCACAGCCTACCCACAAAGGGAAAGCCAATTAAAATCAAAGGCCACCACCACGCCCAAAACATATTTAGAGCAAAGTTCTCCTGGCGATTTTGGGGAGCAATAAACAGAATTAGGACAATTAAGGCAAAAAAGCCCAGAATGAAGCCGTAGTTAATTCTAGTGGGATACCAGTCACTCCTAAGCCAGTAGCGCAGCTGAGGATATCTATTGAGTAGATTCAAGCGATATTGTTGCTTTTTACTTTGAGACTGCCATACCACCTCTTCGGTAATCTCATCGCAGCCTTGGAGTTGAGCTAAAGCCCGTTCAACAATACTTTCTAGCTCCCGCAGATTATTGGGAAAATCGTAAGCCTGAAGATTACGCACCGCTTCAGGAGTAATTTTAGTTCTTTGCAGACATTTATTACGCCCAATCAAACTGAGATAATAGTTAATCTGCTCATCAAGATCTACTTTACGTACTCTCAGGGGAGGTACTTTGATTAAATTTTCCACGACAGAATCGATCGCAGTAATCACCTGCTCAGAAATGAGAATTATTCGGGCTTGAGATGTTTGCGGTTCGGCAGCTTCTCCCCCTGGGCGGGTAATTGGCGTATATTGATGAGTTTTAAGTAGCTCGGCGATCGCAGGAATCAATTCTTGTGTCAATAGGTGAACATTATTGAGAACCAAAGTCCCTTCTTGAACACAGGCAATTAGTCCTGGTTTTCCGCCACTACGACCAAATAATTCAGCACCACTAGTCTGTAACTTAGAACAGTCAATTTTAATAATCGGCTGACGACGATGAGCAGAACCAAAGTGAATTAAAGTCGCCAGGTTATCTTTTTCTAAGCCTGGTTCGCCAAAAATTAAAACCGACTCTCTGGTTTGGGCAGCCTGTTTAATTTGCGCTCGCAATCTCGTCGCATAGCGACTTTTACCAATGACACCCCGTTTAGCTTTACTGACCAAATAAGGTCTTAATATTACCTGACGTTCTTGTTCAAACTGTAGCTGTTCTGATAATTCTTTAACTTGAGTGGCTAACTGTTGAGAAAAAGCCTGGGGAATTTGGGGATATTGCTGCATCAACTCTTGAAAGCGCTCACGAGCAATTAACCAAACCTGAACTTCGGTAATGGTTTCCACCTGATACTGAGTTGGCTGATTTAACAGTAGTGCATATAAATTGAGTACCGTTCCCGAAAGTAAACTACTTTGACTCGATTCCGCGATGCTGTTACTAGCTAACCTACCTGATTTAACAATATATAAAGCATCAGGCTCAACATTTTCCACAACTACAGTTTGCTTTGCAGTAATAGTCTGTTCGGTTAAACTACTGGCGATCGCCGTTAAAATATCAGATGATAAAATACCTAAACAGGTTTTTTGCTGAAGAAAAGAGACTAGATCGGATAAGTTCATATAGCAATCCTCGGCTCAGATACCTACACCTTAGCAAGTTAGAGCTTTAAATAAATAATTAAATAATCTCTCGCTCAACGAAATTACTGAATGAGAAGCTTCTGTACCTGGACAGATCTAAAGACAGATCTAAAATCGTGTAGTAGATAACCTGAGTTCGGGATAAGCAAAAATCGTTGTGACCAAAGGATTGGAAAAATACTATTTTCGCTATTCTTTCAGGGTAGAGTGTCATCGAAAATATCTTAAAAGCTACCCCCACCGATTAATGTTCTTAACCCGAACTGAGGTTAATTATTTATCTGATCTAACCGCAGACTGCTTTTTCCAAGAGGCGATCGCCTCGATCAGACAAACACCGCTTCAATAATATTCATATTTAGCTCAAATTAATTTATTTAATGCTTTATAGTCAACCATAGTAGTATCTTCGTCAGGAAATTTTATGACTCATTTTGGCATCATTTGTCCTGCTACTGTGGGACATTTAAACACCATGACAACTCTAGGTTACGAACTAAAACAACGAGGACATCGTGTTACGGTACTGGCGATCGCTGATGCTCAACCCAAGGTATTAGCTGCGGGACTCGAATTTCAGGCAATTGGACTGTCTAACTTCCCTCCTGGCTCAACGAAGAAACTCTATACTGAACTTGGTAATTTAAGTGGTTTTAAAGCATTACAGTACACAATCGAGTGGATTACCAACACAGCAGCCAAGTATTTTCAAGATGCACCAGAGATCATCGAGAAAACAGGAATCGAAGCCTTGTTAATTGACCAAGTTTCCTCAGAAGGGGGAACTGTTGCCGAGTATCTCCAGCTTCCTTTTATCAGTATTGCTAGCGCCTTGATCTTAAATCGAGAACCCAGCATTTCACCTTTTAATACATTGAGCAATTATGATATTTCTTGGCGAGGAATTTTACGCAATAAAATAAGATATTTGGTACTCGATCTTGCTGTTCAAAATATTACCAAAACTATTAATGCTCAACGCCAACAATGGAATTTGCCGTTGCATACTCATCCTAATCAAAGATATTCTCAGCTAGCTCAAATTAGTCAACAGCCAGCAGAGTTTGAATTTCCTCGACGAGAATTACCTTCCTGTTTTCATTTCACTGGCTCGTTTAGTAATCCTGCTAGTCGCGAGTCGATCGCTTTTCCTTATGAACAATTAACGGGACAACCGCTGATTTATGCTTCTTTAGGGACACTACAAAACCAACTGTTATGGATCTTTGAAATGATTGCCCAAGCCTGTGCAGACATGGATGCTCAATTAGCGATCGCTCTTGGTGGTGGTACAGATCCTCATTCTTTGCCAGAATTACCAGGTAATCCCATAGTGGTAGGCTATGCACCTCAACTGGAACTTTTACAACGGGCAACTTTAACTATTACTCACGCAGGATTAAATACTGTTTTAGAATCTCTCAGTAATGGTGTGCCGATGGTAGCTATTCCCATTACTAACGATCAGCCTGGAGTCGCAGCACGAATTGCTTGGACAGGCACAGGGGAAGTTGTACCCTTGAAGAAAGTGACAGTCAAAAAATTGCAGCAAGCTATAAAACAAGTCTTAACGGATGATGTTTATCGACAGAATGCCCTTAAGCTTCAAGCAGCAATGCAACAATCAGGAGGAACGAGTAAAGCTGCCGATATCATTGAGCAGGTAATCTCTACTGATAAACCTGTTTAAACTTGTGTACTTTTCAGTTGAGTAAAATACATAAGCTAAAAGCTAAAAGCTATATTCTTTAGGAAAAACTAGTTAATCAATAACGTGGTCTATTCAATTAAAACCTACTGTAAGACAATCAACCTTCTTTCGACTGATTGAGATGCCCGTTTTCTAAAGATACGATTGAATTTTTTAAAGCAATTAGTTTGTTTTTTCTGTGTCTTTTTGCTGCGCTTTCCTTTATGCCTGGCGACGAATAGTTTATCTGTTTAATTAACTCTTGAACGTTCTGTAAAATTGTATTGCAAATCAAATCTAATGGTAGAGCGTGAGGATGATGACCAAAAGGCTCTTCAAGTTGTGAGCCTATTTGTTTGATCGCAAATAAAATTATACTGACAACAGTAACAATTAAAATAGTAAATCCGCGAAAATAAAAAAGTACTTCAAATGGTAGTAGTAAGCAATAAAAAATTACTAATTTTCTCAGTACTAAAGTATAAATAATTGGTTGTGGAGTCTTTAAAATACGTTCACAACCACCTAAAATATCAACTAAATTATCAACCAAACTATGTAACGCTACTAACTGATAAATATGTATACAGTTCTGGTCGCATTCAAATTGTAAGTAATCTCCAAGCCAAAAAGCAATCTGTAATGGAGGATGAGCTGAATTATATTTAAGTTGATAAAATTGATTTGTAGATACTAGTGAAATAAGTTCATCATTAACTTTTTCCGATCTTAAATGTAACTTCATCGCGATGGCAAAGGCAACAACTAATAATAGAATCTCTTCTTTTTCTTTTTGGTTTTTGGGATGTTTAGCTTGAACTACAATGCAAATATCACGAGTTAAGTTGCGCACAACATTAACTAAATTTCCCCATAATTTACGAGCTTCCCAAAATCTTTCATTAGCTGTATTAGTTCTAAAAACCAATAACGAAGGTAAGCCAAGATTAAACAGGATCAATAATGTAGATATGGCACGATCATTTTCTGGGATTAAAACGGGAAATGTCCATCGACAATAAATTAACAGCAACACAAAACTGTAACTAGCGAAAAAAACCACCCATGGTAGGATCTCAGCAAAAATAGAGTTGCCTAATAAAAATGTTAGCTGTAGCCAACTTAATTTTTTACCAGTATAAAGCTTATATTTTTGACTAAATGTATTTGACATTATTACCCTGGAGAATTGATCCGTTATACTTATCAATAAAAATTCAATTTTTATCTTGAGCTTAAAATTTTTATCTGGGGCTTAAAATAATATCAATCAAGCAATTTACAACATAATCGATAATAGATTGGTTTGAATAAATAACATAGATTAAAGCAATTAGGAAAAGCAATAATAGATTAATTTCAATAATAACTATTGAATATTACACTGAACTAATTCAAGTTATCAATATTTTTACTAGCTTAAAAACCATCTGAACTTTAGATTGTAAACAGTTTAAGTATTAAAGGAGCTATAGCCTGTTTACTTGATTACTGGATTTAGAATCTTCAGTTTAATGAGCAAAATTTATTTTGTTGACCATGCTCTTATTTTATAAGATTTAATTAAGCATAACAAGTTTAATTAACTATTTAAATTAATAGCTAATTATCTAGTTAGCATGTATGTCTGAAAATAGATCCTTCAGGGTTTTTAGATCTCTTTGAGATCGCTCTTATTTTATTTTATGCTCACTTACGACCACATTGTTGGTTAGCTGGTACTGCTTCGGTCATTTTTTGAGGAGCGGGAAGATTGAGATTATTCATAAACTGAATAAAGTTAGCCCGATCTCTACCTGCAAAACGAGGATTCTCGCTTTTTTCTACCCCAATGGTGGAAACTGTTTGTCCTTTATAGTCATGGGCAGGATAAACTAAGGTTGAATCAGGTAGAGTAAACAATCTGGTGGTGACTGAATCATATAATGTACCTGCATCCCCAGCTTGAAAATCGGTGCGACCACATCCACGAATAAATAAAGCATCTCCTGTTAAGACTCTTTCTTGATTTACTAAATAAGCCATATGACTATCAGTATGTCCAGGAGTGGAGATCGCTTTAATCACAATTGAACCTAATTCTAAATCCTCTTCATCTTGAATATAGCGGTCAGCACAATCAGCTTGAGCCTTGGCGGGAAGAATACCCAGGCAGCCAGTCAATTCCCGCAGCTTACCCGTACCCGTAATATGGTCGGCGTGAATATGGGTTTCTAGGCAGTAGCGCAGATTTAAACCTAATTCTTGAAGTAGCTTTAAATCCCGTTCTACCTGTTCTAAGACAGGATCGATTAATATGGCTTCTTGTCGCTCTAAATCTGCTAATAAGTAAGTATAAGTACTTGATTCACTGTCATATAGCTGGCGAAATAACATTTGCCGTCTCCATTGACGAAGAGTAAATTATGCTTCACCTTGAGATTAAACGAATAATTTAAAAAACTTGTAAAGCTTTGATCAATGATCAATGAGCAGTGAACATTGATCAATTGATAACGAAGTGCGATATGCCCTAAAGGAATAACTTCGTGTCGCGGAGCGGTATCTCCAACTATGCGAGACAAGTCCTTTAGGACGCGAAGGACGGACGCGCCAGCTAATCCTTTAGGACGAGCTTGCGAGCTAATCCTTTAGGATAAATAGAAATTATTTCCTTTCAAAAGCGGCGATCGCTGTAGGCAGAGTAGGATAAATATGTTCGGCGGTCATATTCTTGAGAAACCCTGCCCGTTCAAGATTCAAATATAAATCTTGTTTGACTCGTGCCATGGCAAAGGTAATGTTTTTAGAAGCTAATTCAGCTCTCAATTCTGACAACATATCGATCGCCGTAATATCAATTTCGACATTGGCTTCCATATTGAGAACAAACCATTCCACGGGTACTGATTCAGCTTCAATGGCTAAAAGCGATCGCTGTTTGAAATTTTCGGCATTAGCAAAACATAAAGGCGCATCATAGCGATATATTAGTAGTCCTGGAATGGTTGTTGCACCCTCCCAGTCTTCAATATCATGAAGTCCAGCTAAATCGGGAACTGTTCCGAGTACAGCATCATGGGGACGAGCAACCCGAGAAAATAGCTCAATTACTGAGAGGCTAACCGCTATTCCCACGCCGACTAAAATATCGGTTGCTAATACGGCAAGGGTGGTGATAATAGCCAGGAGAAATTCACTACGGCGAAATCGATATAGTCTAATAAATTGGGCAATTTCAATTAATCTGGTGGCAGCATAAATAACAATTGCTCCTAAAGCAGCTTTGGGAAATAAAGCTAATACGGGACGTAAAAACAGCAGCACCACAATCACCGCCACCATTGCTACCAATGAAAATAGCTGGCTTTTGCTCCCTACCGAATCGCCAATTACGGTACGACTAGCGCTACCGCTAATCGGAAACCCCTGCATTAGTCCGTTACCCAAGTTTGCCAAACCCAAAGCTAATAGTTCTTGATTGGCATCAATTTTATAGTTATGGCGAGTGGCAAATGCTCTGGCTGTCAATACGTTATCAGAATAGCCGACAATAGAAATTCCCACCGCAGCAGCAACTAAAGAGCTTAAATCTTGAAATGAGATCTGAGGAAGAGCGAACTGAGGTAAGCCAGCGGGAATTTCTCCCACTACCGCCACTCCACGAGCATTAAGATCGAATATTGCCACTGCTGCGGTGGATAATAAAACAGCTATCAAAGGTATGGGTGCAGTCGGGAAACGACGCTGTAAAGTAAACAGGAAAATTAAAACAGCAATGCCCAAAATTAACGTCGGCGTGTGGGCTAGCTGTAGTTTACTCACAAATTCACTAATCTGACCAAAAAAAGCATCTGCTTCAATCTCAATTTTGGCAATCTTACCTATTTGCCCGCCAATCATAATTAGGGCAATTCCTGCCATGTAGCCAATTAGTACAGGTTTGGAAAGCAAATCGGCTAAAAACCCTAATTTGGCAATATAACCTGCAAGACAAACTAACCCCATGACGATTGCTAGTAATGCAGCCAGACTAATATAAGTATCGCTCCTCGTTGCTGCCAAAGGCGCGATCGCTACAGCCGTCATCACTGCGGTACTGGATTCGGGCCCAATCGAAAGCTGAGTCGAAGAACCGAATATGGCATAGATAATCATCGGCGGTAAAATTGCCCATAAACCTGCCACTGGCTCCACCCCTGCTAACTCCCCATAAGCCATACATTGCGGAATCAAATATGCCGCCACCGTCAACCCAGCCAATATATCTCCCCGTAGCCATTCACGGCGATAAGATAACAGTTTTTTCAACCCAGGCATTGGAATTGAAGAGGAGTTACGAGTTTTGGCTTTGATCATGTGCTGCGGACAACTAGGTTAAAAATAAGACAGGGATTGGGTATTGGGAGTTATTGGAGTGGTGGAGTTATTGGAGTATTACCCCCTCTATCTCACCTTACAAGGGTAGGTTTTTTACAATTAGGAAGAATTAGCCAAGGATCGACATAACTATCATCCCATCTAGCTAAGAGAGTGCAATCAATTGGGTTGGTTTTAAAGCAGGTAATTCGTCCTGACCAATTCTTGAGTTTAGGAGTCACAATTGTTGCTAAGGCAAGCCTTAGAATCTGAACCTAAATTGCAGTATTGACCTTGATGATTGATTCTTAAAAATGGATGCCAACCGAGAGCAACAATCTCTTCATACAGCCAATCAGCATACAATCCTCTATCGGCACTGACAATTACGAAGTAATCCTTTGGCACAATATCTTTGAGAGATTGAAATAGCTCTTTCCAATAGGGCTTCCAACTTCCCTTAGATGTTCCTTTGACAACTTTCCATGCCACAGGAATAGAACATCTACGGTAGAGGACATTAATCGACAGGACAGTAAAATTCTGACCGATATTAGTCGCATCCATTCTTATCGGCAGCTCTTGATTAGTTTGAGGCAGCAAATCAATGATCCATTTCAGTAACGAACTAAAACATTCGCTTACTTCAAGTGAAGCTCTTTTAGTATTTGTTTTTGCTTTAGATTCCCCTGATTTGTACCACTCTTTTAATCTTTGTCTGACTGTATTTTCTTGTTCTTGATTTACTTTAGCGATTAGGTTTGACACTTTGGTTAAACTACTTGAATGTGTCATTACTATTCTAAAGCTCCAAGTTGCTAACTCATTAACTTGCGGTAGACTCAAATCAGGAAATCTACAACTGACAATCTGTTTCCAATCTTTGAGATGTTGATTTGATTTTATCTCTCAAGCATTTTATTTAGTTTCTTATTTTACTTTTATCTCTTTTTTGAGCCTTTACTCACACCTTGGTAAAAAACCTACCCTTGTGAGGATAGGGAGATAGGGAGATGGGGAGATAATTATTGCCCCAAGTCCCTACGTAAAAAATATAGAGTAAATTAAATTAGCAGGTGCGTAACACCAGCGTCCAACGAACAGGATTCGTAATCTCAGAGAGAAACGATTTTTTTCCCTTCTTACGAAGTTTGCTTATCCGAAGGTGTATCCTTTAGGACAACGGGGGAAACCCCCGCGACGCGAAGGACGGACGCGCAGCTAATCCTTTAGGGCGAAGCTAATCCTTTAGGACTATTCCTTTAGGGCAACGCAAATTCGCGCTTTTCCCTTTAACCTTTTCCCAGCCTCAGCAGATTAATTTGTTTCTTAGGAGTTAGTTATTCCTGTTGAAATCCATATTCTGCTAACATTAGCTACGAAAATTATTGTCAGATTACCTCATGGCTTCTCCGATTGTCAGTATTCAAGACGGTGCAGAAAATTCGCAGCAGTTGTTAATCAATCCTCGTAGCGGAGGAAGTTCGGTTCAGGGTAAGCTCACTATTCCAGGCGATAAGTCCATTTCTCATCGGGCATTGATGTTAGGAGCGATCGCCGAAGGAGAAACAATTATTGAAGGCTTGCTTTTAGGGGAAGATCCTCGCAGTACTGCTGCCTGTTTTCGAGCAATGGGCGCTAAGATTTCCGAGTTGAATTCCCAACGAGTTACTGTTACAGGAGTCGGCTTAGGTAACTTGCAAGAACCAAATGATGTTTTGGATGCGGGTAATTCGGGAACAACTATGCGCTTGATGCTGGGTTTATTAGCTTCTCACAGCGATCGCCTGTTTACCGTCACAGGAGATAGTTCTCTGCGATCGCGTCCTATGTCGCGGGTAATTAAACCTTTAACTCAAATGGGCGCTAGTATCTGGGGTCGTCAGGGCAATTCTCTTGCTCCTCTAGCAGTGCAGGGAAGGCAGCTACAACCCACTCACTATCATTCGCCTATTGCTTCGGCACAGGTTAAATCCTGCATCCTCCTAGCAGGATTGATGGTCGATGGTCAGACTACCGTAACCGAACCTGCTTTGTCCCGTGACCATAGCGAAAGGATGCTACAAGCTTTTGGCGCAAATTTAGAGATCGATCGCCATACCCACAGCGTTACTCTAACAGGACAGCCTACTTTGCGCGGACAAAAAGTGATTGTCCCTGGAGATATTAGTTCTGCTGCCTTTTGGTTAGTAGCAGGGGCAATTGTTCCCGATTCAGACTTGCTAATTGAAAATGTGGGAGTGAATCCGACTCGCACAGGAATTCTCGAAGCCTTGGAGATGATGGAAGCAGATATTACTAGGCTCAACGAGCGAGTAGTAGCAGGAGAGCCTGTAGCCGACTTAAGAGTGCGATCCAGTCAGCTGAAAGCCTGTGAAATTGCAGGTGATTTAGTTCCTCGCCTCATTGATGAAATTCCGATTCTGGCTGTGGCTGCTGCCTTTGCTGAAGGAATAACCGTAATCAAAGATGCTGCCGAGTTGAGAGTCAAAGAAAGCGATCGCCTTGCCGTCATGGCGACAGAATTAGGCAAAATGGGCGCAAAAATTACTGAATTAGAGGATGGGCTGCAAATTACAGGAGGATACGAGCTTCAAGGTGCAGAGACCGATAGCTTTGGCGATCATCGAATTGCCATGAGTTTAGCGATCGCTGCTTTAAATGCTCAAGGTCAAACAACCATCAATCACGCTGAGGCAGCTTCGATCTCTTATCCCAATTTTGTTGCTACCCTAACTACAGTTTTGCAGTAGTTAGAAATATAGCAATACCAAACAATGTTAGGGCGTTTTTTTCTACTACCTACACCTATATGCGGAGCGGTATACCATTTGCGAAGCTTATCCTTTAGGACAAGGGTATATCCGAAGGTGTATCCTTTAGGACAATATGCCACGGCATATGCGCAGCAGTATCCTTTAGGACTAGCTGACGCGAAGCTAACCCTTTAGGGTCGCGTCGTCCTTTAGGACTACCTAGTCAAAATGGTCAATATGTGGCTTAAGCTCTAACGGCTAGTTGACTAAACACCACAATTACCCAATAATGATTTATACAATAGTTAAATCAATCTTTAAATTTTCTAGATTGCACTTCTAGATTGCAGCAACTGGTTGTCCCGATTGTAAAGGGGCGATCGCTGATTTAAGGCCAGAGGAATTAAACTTTATTGACGTACTTTTGTTAAGGCTTACTTGAGAATCGGCGTTAGGAATTTCCGCTCGACAGTGACTACAAAGCCAAAAACTGCGACGGCTACTAAGGTGTAGGAGCATTGAACTGGAACAGCAGGGGCAAGAACTGTTAACATTCATAATTTTTTACCGTAATATATCTAAACAAAAAAGGATTTAAAACTTAATTTCTTTCTATATATCCAATATAAATAAGATTTTTATAAATTAAAGGAATTGTCAAAGTACGCAACACTTTTGTCAAGAAACCTTAAAAGTTTTGCCAAGATACTGTGACTTTTCAGGAATAGATGTTAAGCAAATCTGGATAATCAAACGGCTTTTATGCAACCTGTTAATATGTTGCCTCAGATAGCAAAAACGGTCTGTATTATTGATAACTTTATTTAGCTGAATTGCGAAAAATAATTACGGTACTGTTGGCATGATGGGCGATCGCTTCAGGAATATTACCATTTATTACATTTTGTAGTAATCCTTCATTACTCGCCCCCAAAACCACCAAGCCATATTTTTTATATTGGGTTAATTCAATCACAGCTTTTGAGACGGAATCACTGGTAATCAGTAGGGAAAAAATGGGACAGCTTAGGGTATTTTTTAGCAGTTCGACAGCCTGTTCAAAATCGGGGGTGTAGCGTCGCCCTAAATTGGCAGAAGATATCTGACATAATTGTATTTTGGGCGGAATAGGGTGCAGATTAGCTAGAGCAGGCAAAATAGTTAACAGCTTATTAATGCGATCGCCCCCCGTGGTGGGAATTAGCCATTTATGCCGTAGTTCAAGCTGTTGAGGAAAGGCATGAGGTGCAGTCCCAAGCTTAATCAGCATCAAATCGCAAGCTGCTTGCAAGATTAAAGTATCGACCACGTTACCAAAAATCGATTCGATTCCCGAGCTTTTGCCTTTCCAACCCATGAGTAGCAAGTCAATCTGCTCTCTGGTAATAGTTTCTAAAATAGCTTCACTAATATCTGTGGCAACGCGAATTTGGGTATGGAGAGAAATTCCAGATGCTTTACCCCAGTCCTCTAATTGTTGCATTAATTGGCGATCGGCAGCCGTTTCCACCTCAGCTTGGGCGGGAAAAACATAATTAGGAACACAGATCACGCGCAAACATTGAATTTCGTAATTATGATACCTGGCGATCGCTTCAGCAATTTGTAACAAAGCATCTATATTTTCAGGATTTGCCAGGGGTAATAAAATACGCCCTTTTCCTGTGGCGGGGGAACGACTTTGATACACTACGTAAGAAGGCTCAAGACGAGCTTTTGGTAGATGATCGTAATTTAGCTGTTTGGCTTCGGCTTTAATAATGTCGCTGCGGGTAATAATTCCCAGAAGTTTACAACCTTCCGTAACGGGTAAACGAGAAAGTTGATAGCGATTAAGCAGGTATAAAACATCCGCTAAAGAAGTTTCAAGACCGACTGAGATCGGGTGAGGAGTCATAATATCTTTGAGCAGCATAGACGTTGTTTGCTGGCTATCTTGAGGAATATCTGACTGAGCAATAATTCCTACCAGTTTGCCGTCTTCTACTACAGGAAAACCGCGATGATGCGATCGCGATATTGCCTTAACCAACTCTGGCAAAGGGAGATTACTAGGGAGAGTTTCTACTTTAGGCTGCATCACATCATTTGCCGTCAACTCCGCCATAAAGTCATGGTTCGGATTATCTTCCGTTAATTCAATCCCGCTAATTTCTAGTAAATGCTCATATAGAGAACCTTTGGAGACGCTTTCCGCCACAATATAGGCTACGGCACAGGTAATCATCAGCGGTAGTACCAAATTAAAGTCTGCCGTCATTTCAAACACAATAATAATTGCCGTTACAGGAACTCTAACTACCGAGGTGAAAAATGCTCCCATACCTGTTAGGGCAAATGTATAGGGGGATTCCGAACTAATTAAAGCTACTTCCGTCAACCCCACCAAATATCCCAAAGCCGAACCTAAGACCAAGGCAGGAGCAAATAAACCCCCTGGCGCACCTGCACTATAGGCCAAAATCGTCAGACAGAATTGAGCCACAAAAACGATGGCTGTCGTCTGCCAGCTAAACTGTCCAGCGATTAACAATTCTCTTAATCCCGCATTGTCTTGAAAAAAGGGAGGCAGCCAAGCAATTACTGTGCCTGAAATCAATCCTGCCAAGCCGATTTGGATCGGCATGGGGAAAGGGAAGGTACGACTAAACTTCATCCCGCGAATAATCCCTCGGTTAAAAATCCCTCCCAATACTCCTGCCAGGATCCCCAAAACAAGATAAAAGGGAATTTCGCCGACAGCAAAACTACCTTGACGCGCAGAATCAATTGCTTCCAGAGGAACGTTAAAATGCGTTGAACCAAGAATGCGGGAGACAACAGCACCAGTAAATGAAGCAGCGATCGCAGTTTCGAGAGTCAACCCTGAAATATCCCGCATCAACTCTTCGACTACGAACAGCACCCCAGCAATAGGAGTATTAAAACCTGCTGCCAAGCCTGCCGCTGCCCCTGCTGCGATCATCTGACGACGATTAGTTGGCGAATTAGGAATCCAGCGACTAACCTGCGCTCCTAATGCTGCTCCAATATGTACCGTGGGGCCACGACGACCTACTGTAAAACCCGCCCCCACGACTAAAATAGTAGCGAGAGTTTTAACCAAGGCAGTACGTAGATTTAAAGTTACGGGATATTTAGCTAAAGCTGCCTTTACCTGGGGAATACCACCCCCAGCAGCAGCAGGAGACAAAACCTGGATGATCACTCCCGCCATAGTACCAAAAACTAAACCCATTAAGGGTAAAACAATCTTTCCCCCAATCAGATTTGCTGTCTGTACCCGCCAACCTCCCAGCCAGCCAATACCCTGCTTGAGCATTACCGCAGCTAGAGCCGAAAATAAACCGATTAAACAGGCTTCTAATAAAGCGTAGCGAGTATCAAGAGAACTATTTGCCAACCATGAAGATTTTTGCACCTTAGCCAGCAGCTTTTTCATTCTCTCAGAGCGGGTTTTGAACTAAATTTGGACTTAAAAACTTAATCTACATCCTAAACTGTTTAGGTTTTCCTGGGTAGTTCAGCAAACAGAATTTTGTTCTAGATAAAGTTGTCTTAAACCAAGTAAATACACGGCATTCTCTGCCACAAGAAATATGGGATAAACACTGTTTGCAACCAAATAAACCATGATTACATTGGTAGGTAAGTTTATTTCAAAAATCAGGTGATTTCCATGGTTCAACCTTCAGCATCTGAGCAGTATCTGCTCGAATTAATTAATCGCGCCCGTTTTAATCCCTTGGGAGAAGCAAATTTATTTGGCATAGATTTAAATGCTGGATTGCCTGCCAATACTATTTCTAGTGATTCCAAGCAACCGCTCGCTTTTAATCTCTTATTAATTGATGCAGCGCGATCGCACAGTCAATGGATGCTAAACACAGATATTTTCGATCATACAGGGGAAAAAATAGATGGAAAAGACAGCGATCCAGGCGATCGCATGAGACGTGCAGGATATCAGTTTACTGGTAATTGGACTTGGGGTGAAAATATTGGGTATACGGGAACTACAGGGATACTTAACGTGAACAATGCTGTAGCTGAAGTAAATAAGGGATTATTTAAAAGTTATGGTCATCGTGTAAATATCTTAGACAATAGTTTTCGTGAAATTGGTTTAGGTAATCTGACAGGAGACTTTAAAGGCTATAATTCCTTAATGGTGACACAAAACTTTGCCACATCTGGCTCAAATGTTTTCCTTACAGGTGTAACTTATAATGACTTAGTTTCAGAAGATGAATTTTATACCATAGGAGAAGGTTTAGCAGGAATTAAAATAACCGCAGTTCGCCAGTCTGATAATACTTCATACTCTACACTTAGTATGATGGCTGGTGGCTACCAGATGGCATTATTAGCGGGAACCTATAATGTCAGCTTTTCGGTAAATAATCAAACTATAGGCAACTCTACTCAGATTACTATTGGTTCAAAAAATATTAAATTAGACTTAAATACTGATAATATTCTTAATCTTTTCTATGGTGCTGATGGTAATGATTCCTTAGACGGCAGCATAGGCAACGATACGCTAATCGGCGGAACAGGAAACGACTATTTTAGTGGTTTGGATGGTCTAGATACTATCTATGGTGATGCAGGAAATGACACGTTAAATGGCGGCAATGGTAATGACAAACTTTATGGTGGAACAGAAAACGATACGCTCATTGGCGGAGCTGGCACTGACAATTTAACAGGAGACATTGGCAATGATTCTTTAGACGGTGGAGTAGATCTTGATGTACTTGATGGCGGCGATGGCGATGATACGTTAAATGGCGGTGATGGTAATGACAGACTCTATGGTAAAACTGGCAACGATTTGCTAATCGGCGAAACAGGAAACGACTATTTTAGTGGTTTGGATGGTCTAGATACTATCTATGGTGATGCAGGAAATGACACGTTAAATGGCGGCAATGGTAATGACAAACTCTATGGTGGAACAGAAAATGATACGCTCATTGGCGGAGCTGGCACTGACAATTTAACAGGAGACAGTGGCAATGATTCTTTAGACGGTGGAGTGGATCTTGATGTACTTGATGGCGGCGATGGCGATGATACGTTAAATGGTGGCGCTGGCAATGACAAACTTTATGGTAAAATTGGCAACGATTTACTAATCGGCGGAACAGGAAACGACTATTTTAGTGGTTTGGATGGTCTAGATACTATCTATGGTGATGCAGGAAATGACACGTTAAATGGCGGCTATGGTAATGACAAACTTTATGGTGGTGCTGGTAATGACACCATGATTGGTGGTGCTGGTGCGGATATTTTTGCCCTTGCATCAGGTCAAGGCACAATCGTGATTAATGACTTTGCTAATGGTACTGATTTCTTGGGTTTCACGGGTTCTTTAGATTTCAGTTATTTAAGTATTGTTGATAATTCTGCTGGAACAGGGGCGATAATTTATGACCTGAGTAACAATAATGCTGTATTGGCGAGTATTGTTAACGTTAGTGCTGTTAATCTTACACAGGCAGACTTTACCACTGCATAGATTGTTAGAGTGAATCTTCATCGAAATCTAGGGTTTATGGCTAATAATTAACAGCAGCATACTTTAGGTAGCATAAAAAACTACCTAAATAAAACCAAAACTTTAGAAAATATTATGATTTACCGTTGCCACAATCCTAATTGAGACACTAACGTTAACAAGAACAGTTAGAATTAGGAATTTCAAATATGGGAACTATCATCAGCACCGTCAACATGAAAGGCGGGGTAGGCAAAACTACTCTGACTGTTAATCTGGCTACCTGTTTGGCACAAAAACACAAGAAGCGAGTTTTGGTTTTAGATTTAGATTCACAAATCAGCGCCACCTTGAGTTTACTTTCTCCCCATGATTTTGCTAAGTTGCGCAAAAAAAAGCATACTCTTAGCTATCTGCTAGAAAATGCGATCGACCCCAATCCTTGGAGTAAGTTAAATATCGATGATATTATTGTGCCTCAGATTTGCGGTATTCACGGCTTGGAATTGTTGCCAGGAGACATCGAACTTTATGATGAGTATCAAGTTTCAGAAATGCTTCACCAACAGGCGATCGCCAAAAATGAACAAGAGTTTCAAAAGGTGTGGGATGATTTTGAACGGGTTCTAATTCGACAGATTCTTGAGCCAGTGATTGACTATTATGATTTTATTATCCTCGATTGCGCTCCTGGTTACAATCTATTGACCCGTAGTGGTCTTGCTGCCAGCGATTTTTATCTTTTACCTGCTAGACCAGAACCGCTATCTCTAGTGGGGATTCAGCTATTAGAAAGAAGAATTGCTAAACTAAAAGAAAGTCACAAAGAAACCCATCCTGTGAACGTTCAGCTTTTGGGGATTGTCTTTATTCTTTCTGCTGGTGGATTAATGGGTAGATACTATAAGCAGGTGATGAAAAGAGTTGAAGACGACTTTGTTCCCGAACAATTGTTTAGTCAATCAATTCCGATGGATGTAAACGTGGCTAAAGCAGTTGATTTATTTACGCCTGTTTCTGTAGCTATGCCTAACTCGGCAGGATCTAAAGCATTTATGAGGTTGAGTGATGAGTTGTTGGCTAAAAGTTCAGTTAAACAAGAATTAGCTGCTGTAACTTAAGCAGTGAATATTTATTGGCTTTCACAAATTCAGTATGCAGAACAATCGTTGGTTGGGGATGAACTTTTTATTCTCAGCCAATTACTTCAAGATGAATGTTCAATTTTGCCTGGGTTTGTTTTAGGTAATAATTTGTGGCGCGAGTTTTTACGGCTGAGTGATGAGGAATTATTAACCAGATTTAGCCAAGATGAGGATGAAGACTATCAAAGCAGACAAGCTTTTGCTCGTAATAGTCGGCAGCTGATCCAGCAAACAAAAATACCGCAAATTTGGCAAACAGAAATATTTCAGGCAGCACAACAACTAGATTCTCCTAGTTTAATTCTACAACCTTGTCTAATTACTCCTTACGGCGAAAAGATTAGGGCAAATACATTATGGCGATCGCATACCTGCAATTGCAATGATGAAGCTATAATTGCAGCACTTAAATCAGTCTGGTCAGAGTTATTCACCGCTAGTAGTCTGATCTATTGGCAGAAATTAGGCTTGAGTCCAGATCTGATCGGCTTGTCAGTGTTAGTTAGACCTCTTAAAAGTGCTTATGCTTCAGGAATTGTCGAAATCAGCAATGATTTCATTGCCATCAAAGCCAATTGGGGTTTAGAACAAAGCTTACTTCAAGGAGATGCTGAACCTGATGAATATTATCTAGACCGCGATCTCAAGCAAATAATCTCCCAACACCTAGGCCATAAAAACTATGCATATCGGGTAAAAGACGTTGGTTTATCTACACCGTTCCCTGATTGCTTAGAAGCATATCTACCTCCAGAAAATCTGGCTGCAACCTATGTCTTAAACCAGGAAGCGATCGCGCAATTAATTAAGCTTGCTCAAGAAATACTCCAACAACAGCCTCAAATAAAATATTTAGTCTGGACTGCATTTAACTCACCATCAAATACTGCACCGTATTTCTACTTTACTCAGTTGAGCGATCGCCTAATGTCTCACACTGCTATAGCTGACAAGATAACTAACGTGATGTCTTTACCGAAGATCGCACCTTTAGTATCTGGCATCGCAGTATCACCTGGCACTATTCAAGCAGAGATAGCAGTTATCCCAGATCTCGATACTCATCTCCAGCCAATTCCCACGGGTTCAATTCTAGTAACTAAAGCAATCGATCCTCAACACATCCCTTTAATCAAACAGGTAACAGGAATTATTACCGAGATTGGCGGAAAAAATAGCCATGCTGCCATAGTTGCGCGGGAACTTGGTATTCCTGCGATCGCCAACGCCATCAACGCCACCAACATTCTGCATCATGGCGATCGGCTCTTGCTTAATGGTGATAATGGTCAAGTTTATCCCGCGACGGAAGATTTTCAGCTCAAGCGTCCTACTTTAAAAGGCATCTTATCCCCCACCTATCCCATTGCGACCAAACTAATGGTCAATCTTGCTCAACCAGAAAGTGTTGCCCTGATATCCAAGCTGCCAATAGATGGGGTGGGACTATTACGTTCGGAACTAATGTTAGCAGATTTATTATCCTCTCAAGTTTTAGCCCAGTGGCAAGAATCTTTTCAAAGACAGTTTGTGGCGACGCTTAGTAATCATCTGCGTCAGTTTTGCTCTGCATTTGCGCCTCGTCCCATATTTTATCGCTCGTTAGATTTATACGGCAACTCACTTAATCCAGTTTTAGGCGATCGCGGAACCTATCATTATTTAACTAATCCCACCCTATTTGACCTAGAGTTAGAAGCGTTACAAACTATTACAGAAGAAGGTTTTCACAATATCAAGCTCATTCTGCCTTTCGTCCGTAGCGTTGATGAATTTAAATTTTGTTATCGCCGTCTAGAAAACATCGGCTTGACTACTCAAAACTCCTTTCAAGTCTGGATCATGGCAGAAGTACCCTCGGTCATGATGTTGCTACCTGAATATATCCGTGCTGGTGTTCAGGGAATTACTATTGGCACTAACGATTTAACTCAATTACTTCTAGGAGTAGATCGAGAACAAAATCAGTTTAGCGATCGCGGTTTAAACGCCAATCATCCAGCCATGCACAAGGCGATCGCCGAATTAATCAAAACTGCTCATGACTACAATATTGAGTGCTGTATTTGCGGTCAAGCACCTGTGGATTACCCCGATTTAATCGATAAGCTAGTTCAATGGGGAATCGACACCATTTCCGTTGAACCCGATGCCGTCGATCAGACTTATAAAGCGATCGCCCGTGCTGAAAAGCGTATACTTTTAAATCAAGTTAGAAGTTGAAAAATTAATTTTCAGTAATTAGTAATTAGTAATTAGTAATCAGTAATTATTAATCACAATTTGTTTTAGTAACTTGATGACGATAGCGAAACATCTCCTTAAGTCGGGAATCAACCCACCAGCCTAAAAGTAATTCAACGAAGAAGCCGCCAGGAATTTCATAAGCGATCGCATCTGTTAATCTAGTCTTGTTGCCTTCTAGGACAAATTCGTGACGATGTACCCAAGATTTCATCGGTCCATTTGTTTGTTCATCGACAAAAAGACGATTGGGAATGCATTCAATATGAGTCGCAACCCAGCGTACGGGAATACCAGCCAAAGAGAGTCGAAATTCACTAATTGCCCCCACTTCTAAACCTCCTTCACGACGGATGATTTTTACTGGTTGCCAAGGGGGAGTTAAAAGATCGAGAATATCAGGACGTTCATGAAACTGCCAGACGGTTTCTATAGGTGCATCGATTAAGCTGGAATATCTAAAATTGAGCATTTGAGTATTATAAAAGCTAAAAGCTAAAAGCTAAAAGCTAAGAGCTAAACTAATTAACACTAGACTTAATAAATTAAATAATAAAATATGGAAGCTACCAAAGTTCGTACTTCTAATAATTTTAAACGACTCCAGGCGCGATTGCGCGGGCAGGTGGGCAAAGCGATCGCCGATTATCAAATGATCGAAGATGGCGATCGTGTTATGGTTTGTTTGTCTGGAGGGAAAGATTCCTACACGATGTTAGATCTACTTTTGAGCTTGCAGCGTAAAGCACCTGTAAGTTTTGATTTACTAGCAGTTAATTTGGATCAAAAGCAACCAGGATTTCCTCAGCATGTCTTACCAGAGTATCTAGAAGCTTTAAACGTTCCTTATCGCATCGTTGAACAGGATACTTATAGTACCGTCACTAGTATTGTTCCCGCAGGAAAAACCATGTGCGGTTTATGCTCTCGTTTACGACGAGGTATTCTCTATCGGATTGCAGCAGAAGAGGGTATTAATAAGATTGCCTTGGGACATCATCGTGATGATATTGTCGAGACTTTATTCCTAAATATGTTTTATGGAGGAAAGCTTAAAGCTATGCCACCCAAGCTGTTGAGCGATGATCGAAGTAATATTGTCATTCGCCCCTTAGCTTACTGTGGTGAGGCGGAAATTCAAAAATACGCTAGCGTTAGAGAGTTTCCGATCATTCCCTGTAATTTATGTGGTAGCCAGTCAAATCTCCAGCGAGTACAGATCAAACAGATGCTCCAAACTTGGGAAAGAGAATCACCAGGAAGAATTAATAGTCTGTTCAATAGCCTGCAAAACGTTACCCCTTCTCACTTGGCAGATACAGAGTTATTTGATTTTGTTGGTTTAAATACCGTTGTTGATAGCTAACTGCGTCTAAGGTAAATTACGAATCGATCCTGAACTGAAAAACGCTAACTCGGTAAATTTACTGGAAAAGATTAAAATAATTTGGTGAGCATCAGCAGAATCTAAACTGTTAACGTTTAATTATCTATTCTGAACCCAACTACCCAACTATGGCTAAACCCACCATTCTGACCGTAGATGACGATTTGGACGTGCTACAGGCGATTTCTCGCGACCTCAGAAAACAGTATGGCGATCGCTTTCGGATTGTTCGGGCTAATTCTGGGGCATCGGCAATTGAAACTTTAGAAGAGCTTAAGCTGCGTAATGAAGCAGTGGCTTTATTCCTCACAGATCAAAGAATGCCAGGCATGAACGGGGTCGAGTTTATTGAACAGGCTGCGCCCATGTTTCCCCAAGCCAAACGAGTCTTGTTAACTGCCTATGCTGACACCAATGCAGCGATTCAGGCGATTAATACCGCTCGTCTAGATTATTATCTCCTTAAGCCTTGGGATCCTCCAGCAGAGAAGCTTTATCCTATCTTAGATGATTTATTAGAAGATTGGTTAGCAGTATATCGTCCTGCTTTTCAAGGCATCAGAGTGGTTGGCGATCGCTGGTCGTCCTGTTCTCATAACGTCAAAGACTTTTTGGCACGTAACCAAATTCCCTATCAGTGGCTGGATATAGAAACTGAACCTGAAGCAGCCAAATTGCTTGAATATGCCTCTAATGGCAGTAAGCCCAAGTTACCTTTAGTATTATTTACCAACGGCGATCGCTTGGAACAGCCGAGCAGCCTGGAAATTGCTACCAAAATTGGTCTACAAACCCAGGCTGAAAAGCCTTTTTATGACCTGGTAATTGTCGGTGGGGGGCCAGCAGGTTTAGCTGCTGCGGTATATGGTGCGTCAGAAGGTTTAAGCACCGTGATGATCGAACGTTCTGCCCCTGGTGGACAAGCTGGTTCTAGTTCGCGAATTGAGAATTATTTGGGTTTCCCTGTCGGTTTAAGTGGCGACGATTTGGCTCGGCGGGGGGTAACTCAAGCTAGACGGTTCGGAGTGGAAATTTTGACTCCTCAAGAGGTAGTTGAAGTTAAATTAGGAGATCCATACCGCATTGTTAAGTTAGCCGACGGTAGTGAAATTAACTGTCATGCTCTGTTATTGGCAACAGGAGTTTATTGGCGCAGATTAGATTTACCAGGATGCGATCGCCTTACGGGAAGAGGCATCTATTATGGTGCAGCCAAAACCGAAGCTTTGTCTTGTCTAAATGAACATATTTATCTCATCGGTGGGGCAAATTCGGCGGGACAAGCAGCCATGTATTTTTCTCAATATGCTGCCAAAGTGACCATGCTGGTACGAGGTAAATCTCTAACTCAAAGTATGTCCCAGTATCTCATCGACCAAATTAATGCTACTGATAATATTGAAATACAAACCTATACCGAAGTGGTAGCAGTACACGGAGAAAGTAATCTTACAAGACTCACCTTATTAAACAACCAAACAGGAGCAACAAAAGAGGTAGCAACCAAATCTCTATTTATTTTTATCGGCGCAAAACCTGAAACGGAATGGCTAGAAGGAATAGTGGCAAGAGATCCCAGAGGCTTTATTTATGCAGGGGCAGATTTAAAACAGGGTGACCATTTTCGTGGCTGGAATCGCGATCGCGATCCTTTTTTATTAGAAACAAGTGTTCCTGGTATCTTTGTAGCAGGGGATGTACGACATAATTCGGTTAAGCGAGTAGCTTCAGGAGTAGGGGAAGGTTCAATTGCCATTATGTTTGTTCACCGCTATCTAGCGGAAGCCAGAGCCTAAACAATTGAAATTAATCATTAAAATTAATTTATTGATGATGTCTGAGACGCAAACCGATCAAATTAATAATTTAAAATTCGTAGGAACCTAAAATTTGCCGATGAGCTATTTAAAATGGAATTTAGACCAAGAAGATGAGATCGATCTTGTCGCTCCCACTGGAGATTTTTATATTATTGGAGATGAAGGAGAGATTACCGAAAAATTTACTAATATAGATGTATTTTTAGAAGTCTTAGTTGAAGGTGCTAACAATCTCAAAATTGGCAAAAGTATTGTTGTAGATCCTTTGATTGAACCAAACGAATTTCACTTTGACTATCAAGACAGAATATTACAAATAACCTATGGAAGACAACAAGTGACGATTTTAAATCGAGATAAATTTATTGAAGATGTACATCAAGCTGTAACGCAACTGTTAGAAATACTCGATCGACAATCAGCAACAGAGCAGAAACCTAAGCGAAGTCTAGCTAAGTTAAGAGCATATTCTATCTAACCAATTTTAATTTTTTTTATGTTCTATACCTAATACAGTTCTCACCGCGCTATTTAAATACTAGATTAATGATTGTTTAATATGTAAAACTTATTTTAAAGTAGATTGACTATCAAATATTTCTAAGTCAGATTGACAACTTAATTTTTTCCTAAAATTCACTTGAAAAAATACGGTTTAAACTGCTTCTACTAGCTAATTAAAGCAATAATCTTAAATTAAATTAAAGCTTTTAATTGTATGTATAAACCCTGAGACTGTTCTTTGTCTTAAAGACAAATATGCATTATATTAAGCTAGGATACAAAATATAAAAATAAATAAAGTTTGTATGGATAACTCAAGCAGCAAAGTTCTCAATGTAGATAAAGATTTTGGTGGTGATTTAGAAAAAGCGATCGCCGCTGCTAATGATGGCGATACAGTTGAACTAGGAAGAAAAACCTATAAAACTGATGGAATCGAACTCAATAAAGATATCACGATTGATGGTGTCAGAGGACAGACAGTTATCGATGGAGGGGGAACATCTAACTCTGTTTTTCGCTTACATTCTGACTCAAGCGGTACAACCATTAAAGATGCCGAAATAACTAATGGAGATAATGGAGTCAATGTAACTGGGGCCAAAAATGTTACATTATCAAATCTCGATATCAATAACATTGGTATTGAAAACCCAATTAGAAATGATGGGACACACAATATTGGCATAAGCCTAGCTGATGCTGATGGATTTAAAGTATTCGATTCGGAAATATCTGATATTGGTCGCAAAGGAATCGGTGTTATCGACACTGATGGCGGAATAATTGATGGTGTTACCTTGTCGGATATTAATCTGGCCGCAGAACATTCTCAAAGCGTTGATGCTGCTGGGATCAAACTTTTCAACACCAACGATATCACTATTAGTGACAACAAACTCTCTGGCGTTAATGCTTTCAATATTTGGGACGATATTACCTGCAACACTACAATTGACGGTAATGAAATTACAGGGGTAGGAGATGACTTTTTAGCGCCTGAGTATAATACATTTGTAAGGGTAGGAGGCATTTATGTTGAGAAAACCCATCAGACAACTGTTGATAATAATAAAGTGACTGTGGGTAATGATGATTTCTTTGCCTTTGACGCTACAGAATTTTCGACAGAAACAATGGTTCTGGGAGACAATAACGAATTCCCAAGTACAGATATTGGTTCAACAGACTTTTGGGCAAACGAAGAAATAGAAAAACTGGTTGCCATAACTGAAGATCCTGACGCAGCAGACTTTTCTCTCTTTGCGGATGATTTTTATAACGGTGGTACTTATGGTGGCGATAATACTGGCGACACTGTTTAATTAGGTAAATTAAAGTATCAACTAAAATGCGATCGCCTGTACGTGAAGTAAGAATTATTCAATGCTAGATAATGATTTGAATTAATCTACTTTAAATAATAACAGTGGCGATCGCTATAATTTCAGTAGGAAATAGGAAATAGCGCAAAATTCCGTTGCCTTAATGAAAACAGAAATAGAACGCAAATATCTGGTTAAAAAGTCAGTTTGGCGATCGCATAAAAAACTCCTCGAAAGCCAGTCTCCAGTTGGTGTAAAATACTGCCAGGGGTATATACCCACCAGCAACGATACAACTGTAAGACTCCGAATTATTGGTAAGCAAGGTTATCTGACAATCAAAAGTAAAGCTGTAGGCATTACTCGTGCTGAATTTGAGTATTTAATTCCTGTGGATGAGGCTCAAGAGATGCTGAATAATCTTTGTGTTAAACCATTAATTGAAAAGTTTAGATACAAAATCAAGGTAGATAATTTAACTTGGGAGGTTGATGAATTTCTGGGAGAAAACGCAGGCTTAATTATTGCCGAAGTAGAATTAGAACATGAGAATCAGAAAATTAATCTTCCTCACTGGATCGAACGAGAAGTTAATGAGCAAAAATACTTTAATTCTTATTTAGTAAAACATCCCTATAGCCAATGGGAAGAGAAGTGATTACTGATTACTAATTACTGATTACTGTTGCATTGCTCACTGCTCATTGCTCATTGTGACGCGAAGCTAATCCTTTAGGACTCATTGTTCACTGCATGACCGAAACTCTAATTATTTTTAGTCGTTATCCTGAGCCTGGAAAGACGAAAACTCGGATGATACCCGCTTTGGGTGCTTTGGGTGCTGCGGAGTTACAGCAAAAAATGACGGAGCATACTTTAAAAACGGCGATCGCCTTAAAATTATCTCGGAATCTGGCGATCGAGGTTCACTTTGCTGGTGGCAATATTCAGTCAATGACGGAATGGTTAGGTGAGGATTTTGATTATATTCCTCAAGTTTTAGGAAATCTCGGTCATAAAATGCAATCTTCTTTTGAGCGTGCTTTTGCATTGGGTAGTCAACGAGTGCTGATTATTGGCACTGACTGTCCTGATATCGAGCAAACTATACTAACTCAAGCTTTTGATTCCCTAGAGCGTCACGATTTAGTTTTGGGTGTGGCAGAAGATGGGGGATATTATTTAATTGGCTTAAATAAACCTATTGCCGAACTTTTTCAGAATATTATTTGGGGAACAGAGCAGGTATTAAACCAAACCAAAAATATTGCTCAACAACTGAAACTAAATGTGCATTATCTACCTACCTTAGCTGATGTCGATCGCCCCGAAGATCTCAAGATTTGGCAGAAATACATCTATAGCCGTACAAAGTTAGATTAGGACATTAAGAGTAATCGGCTCGTAAGTAGGAAATAGCGCGAAATTCCGTTGCGCGGGTTTCCCGCGTTGAGGAAATTTCGTAAGACGGAAATAGGAAATAGGAAGACAGAATGTGTTTATTTTAAATAAACTAGCGCATCGCTAAAGACACTTTGCGCACTGGTGGTTTAAAGATGAGGTCTAACTTTCGTAATTCTTGTTCTGTCAGTTGGATATCTAATGCTGCGCAGTTTTCTTTCACATGAGCGGGGTTAGTCGCTTTAGGGATCGATAGCACATTGTCTTGATGTAGTAGCCAACTAAGGGCAATTTGCGTTGGTGTAGCGTTATGTTGTGTGGCAATATCCTTTAACTTAGAATCATTAACAAAGGCTCTTTGTTCCACAGGTGAATAAGCCATAATTGCCAGTTGACGCTGTTTGCACCAAGGTAATAAATCCCATTCAATACCACGACGCAGCAAATTATAGAGTACCTGATTGGCTACTATTTCTTTTCCCCCTGGCAAAGACTCAGCTTCTTGAAGATCATCGGTATCAAAGTTGCTCACTCCATAATCTAGAATTTTTCCAGTTTGTTTAAGATGCTGTAATCCTAATAAGGTTTCTGACAAAGGAACAGAACCGCGCCAGTGGAGCAAATATAAATCTAGATAATCCGTTTTAAGTCTGGATAAAGAGCGATCGCAAGCAGCAATTAATTCTTTATAACTAGCATGATGCGGATAAAACTTACTGACTAAATATACTTCACTTCTGCGCGTAGCGATCGCCTCAGCAACTATCTTTTCTGCACCACCATCACCATACATCTCCGCCGTATCGATTACACTTAGTCCCAGATCTAGTCCCAGTTTTAATGCATCTATCTCCGCCTGCTTCTGACTGGCTTTTTCACCCATACGCCAAGTACCCTGTCCCAGTATGGGTATTTCTTTTCCCGATCGTAGCTGTAGTGTTTTCATTTGGTAGTTGAGCAAGTCATCGTCTTTATAATTATGACGGAATAGTTAGGAGAGAGATGGTAGAAATCGCCTCAAATCATTTTTTGTCTAAAATAAATACCGTAGAACTTATCTCTCAACTCATGGAATCAAGCAAACTAGCGATTAATCAAATTTCTCTACCGTCTCTGGGTATTGGTACATGGTCTTGGGGCGATCGCCTTTTTTGGGGATATGGTTCGGATTATGGCGAAACAGATGTAGCTAGAGCTTTTGAGGCTGCGGTAGAAAACGGCGCAACTTTTTTTGATACAGCGGAAATCTATGGTTTTGGAGAATCTGAGCGACTACTGGGACGTTTTTTAAAACGAACTAGTCAACCAGTACAAATTGCCACTAAATATTTTCCTCTACCTTGGCGATTTAATCATCAGGCGGTAGCAGATACTTTGAGCGACAGTTTAAAACGGCTTCAGGTAGAGCAGGTGGCGCTTTATCAGGTGCATATGCCTTTTAGCTTTCTGATGAGTCAACATACATTGATGGAGGCATTAGCGCAAGAGGTCAAACGAGGGCGAATCTTAACCGTGGGAGTAAGTAATTATTCTGCCAGTCAAATGCAAGAAGCTTATGATTTCTTGGCTCAGTATGATGTTCCTTTAGCTGTTAATCAAGTTCGTTATTCCTTGTTAACCAGAAAGATTGAACAAAATGGTATTTTGGAACTTGCCCGTAAATTGGGAATTACGATCTTGGCATACAGTCCTTTAGATCAGGGGCTTTTAACAGGTAAATATACTCCAGAAAATACAGAGATTCAGGGTGCGCGCAAAATAGATCCCAAGTTTTCCGCTGCTGGCTTAAGCAAAATTGAACCAGTAATCAACAATCTTCAGCAACTTGCCGAGAAATACGCTAAAACTCCAGCTCAGATAGCTTTAAACTGGCTGATCATGCAGGACAATGTAATTCCTATTCCTGGAGCGAAAAATGCACGGCAAGCCCAAGATAATGCAGGGGCGATGGGTTGGCAATTAAGTACAGAAGATGTAGAGCAGCTCAGTTTAATCAGCTTAAATCAGTAAAGGGCTTCTCGCCCTAGCTATAAGCTATAAGCGTATGGCAGAAAAAGCTTTTTTGGGTAAAAAGACTATAAAGCGATCGCCTCAAGTACAAGCCATAGCTCAAACTGACCGATTAGTTCAATAAAATATAGCTAAAAGTTCAAAATACTGTCACCAAAAAGTCACATCACCACTTTAAATTAAAAATATCAAACAAAATATCAAACAAAAATTTGCGCCTAATCTCTGGTTTCTCAGATTTGATTTATTTAAACAACTATATCTATCTAAATTAATCCCAGGCATTAAAGTAAATACCATGACCAAAACATTATCCTGGAAACAAACGATCTCTTCTGTGTCTTTAGTCTTACTTGGTGGAGGAATAGCTTTCGGCGGTAACTACTTAATAAATAGTCCAAAAAGCCTGGCTAATGAAAGAAATGAGCGTAATGTCACCACGGCAACAGCTACTCCAGAAGGCGCGATCGCCGTTCCCCAAAATTATGTTAGCAACGTGGTAAATCGAGTAGGAAATACAGTCGTGCGGATCGATGCTGCTCGTAAAGTGGCAACCAATGTTCCTGCTGCATTTAACGATCCTTCCTTTAACCAGTTTTTTGGCTCTCAAATGCCCAATATTCCCAGCGAACAAATTCAAAAGGGTCTGGGTTCTGGTTTTGTTGTTAGTTCAGATGGTTTAATTTTGACCAATGCTCACGTAGTTGAAGGTAGTAACCAGGTCAAGGTCACCCTAAAAAATGGACAAACCTATCAAGGTAAAGTTATGGGTACAGACTCCCTGACTGACTTAGCGGTAATTAAGATTGAGGCAAACTCATTACCAGCGATCACATTTGCCGATTCAGATAACTTACAACCTGGAGAATGGGCGATCGCGATCGGCAATCCTTTAGGTCTAGATAATACCGTAACTACTGGTATTGTTAGTGCAACAGGTAGAAGTAGCGCCCAGGTGGGTGTAGCCGATAAGAGAGTTAGCTTTATTCAAACCGATGCAGCAATTAACCCTGGTAACTCTGGGGGGCCTTTGTTAAATGCTCAAGGGGAAGTGATTGGCGTTAATACTGCTATTATTCAAAATGCTCCAGGATTGGGCTTTGCTATCCCTAGTAATGCAGCTAGAGATATTGCTGAAGAGCTAATCGCTAAAGGAAGAGCAGATCA
Organism: Pleurocapsa minor HA4230-MV1; assembly: GCA_019359095.1. Lineage (NCBI taxonomy): Bacteria > Bacillati > Cyanobacteriota > Cyanophyceae > Pleurocapsales > Pleurocapsaceae > Pleurocapsa > Pleurocapsa minor. The sequence goes on from JAHHHZ010000030.1 coordinate 88,477, forward strand.
TCCTTTCCTGGGGATTCAGATGGCGCAGATTACCCCTGAATTAAAACAAGAGTTAAAAAGCCAGAAAAATTTTGAAGTAGGTGCAGCAGAAGGAATCTTGATTGTAGATGTTATGCCCAATTCTCCCGCAGAACGCGCAGGATTAAAGTCTGGTGATGTAATTCAAGCAATTGGTGAACAAAAAATCATCACAGCCGATCAAGTACAGCAAGAAGTAGAGAAAGTTGAGATTGGCGATCGATTAAATCTTGGTCTAATTAGAAATGATCGACAGCTCGATTTAGCAGTGAAAGTGGGTCTACTTCCTCAACCTCAAAACGTTAATCGTTAAGACTGATAAGACCTTGAGGTTTTTTGCCAATATTTTTTAAGTTTAACTCACACAATTCAAGCGATAAGTCTAATCTGGCTTATTGCTTTTTCATTGGTAATTGAATTAATGCAATCTCTAGGTTATTTATTTGACTTTAATTTAATTGAATTTTAAATTCAATACAGATGGTCAACACTGTATGTTATATTAGTCTCTGTTGAAATATTTTTCAGCCAAATCTATACCTGGGGGTATGGCGGAATCGGTAGACGCTGTAGATTTAAAATCTGCTGACCGTAAGGTCGTGGGAGTTCAAGTCTCCCTACCCCCACTCTGAGCGATCGCCTTTTATGGCTAGCTGTGTGACAGGAAGCATAACTTTGCCGTTTTGAAAGCTTTATGCTTCCTCTGACTCTTGGCAATTTTATGCTTCCGATAATTATTCAAGCTAGATACAATAATTACAAAATTGTTTGTCTAGAGTTTCAGTCTATCAAATAATTATATTTTCATGGCAACAGCTTCAACTTCAAGGCAATAGGATTTAATTTTCTTTTGGGAATATTGAAAGAAAAATTGTTCACAACCTCTCTGTTGTTCAGGAAAAGGAGCAACTATGAGCCTTTGCTTGGGTTTTCGCTGTCTTTTAACAATCCCTAAACATTGCTGAATATTAGGATTAGAAAAGTATTTAACTGGATCTTGAGCTTCTCTACGCTTTTAAGCATTGTGAAAATAATAAAGACCACGATAAATCATTTCTAAAGAAATGCGATCAATAGGCTTATTTTTCTTGGAAATTTGACTGGCGTGAAAGAATGAATGATGCAGAGAATATACAGCGACTTCTTAAATCACCAACCAAAACTAACTAACAGATTATCACAATAATTTAGTGATTTAGATCAACTTTCAATGGAGGAAGAAGCACAAGTTATTCATAAGTCAATGATTCAAAAATTTCAAGCAAAAGTAGACTTTTAAAAAGCTAAAACTTCATAATAGCTTCATCAAGAAAATAGCGAATGTTTATACAAAAGTGTAGGCATTCGTTAAAAAAATTAAGATAATAGACTTAATCAACGATAAATCAATACCTGATTAGGTTTATTGTCTTGTTTTGCTATATAAAGTGAACTCAAATTAAATTATTTATACTATTCAACTATATGCAGCAAAAAATAAAAACTAAACTTAAAAATTGGTTTATGAGTAACAATAAATAATCAAGATGAAATCAGATATTAATCTAATTTTATTTTTGTTTCTTTCAGAAATAAATGAAAAGATTGAAATAATTAAAACTTTAATCTTATCGCTTCAAAATTAATACAAAATATAAAAAATTAAAATTATGACTACTTATAACGTAACTAACTCCAACGACAACGGTGCAGGATCTCTACGTGAAGCTTTGACTCTTGCTAATGCTAATGACGGTGCAGATACCATCGTTCTCATGAGTGATGTAACTCTCTCTAGCGCGATCGCCATTACTGATGATGTGACCATTGAAGGTAACAAATATCTAGTTACTCAAACAGGTACAGATAGACTATTCACCATTGATGACGGTAATGCCGCAGTAAACGGTCAGGTAAACATCTCTGGCTTGAGACTAACTGGTGGCGCTCCCGTAGAAACTGGTGGTGCAATCTACTCAGTCGAAAACTTGGCGATCGCTAATTCCGAATTGTTCGGCAATGCAACTACTAAACGTGGTGGCGCAGTCTATCAACAAGGAGCAAGCCTTGCTATTACCAATAGCTACATCCACGATAATGCGATCGCTGATGGCACAACTTCCGCTGGTGGCGGTGTCTATATCCGCGAAGGTAATTTGACTGTTGATAACTCAAACTTCGAGGGCAATGCAGCATTAGCAGGTGGTGGAATTATCGTAGGTTTTGGTTCAACAGCCGAAGTTACGAAAAGCCAGTTGAGCTATAACAATGGTAGTGGAATCTTTGTAGGAATTGAAAGCCAATTAATCTTGCAAAATTCCGTAGTTGACCACAACACCAGTACTATTTCTGGTGGCGGTGTTAACGTCCAAGTAGACAGCAAAGCAACTATTAACAACACCATAATTAGCAATAACACTGCTCCCTATGGAGCTGGAGTCGAAGTCCTCCAAAACAGTCAAGTAAGCATTACTAACAGTGAAATGACTGGCAACAGTGCTACTGAAGACGGTGGTGGAATTGATGTTAGTGATCAATCTACCGCAGAAATTACCAATACAGTGATTAGCAATAATACTGCTGTTTTTGGTGCTGGCGTAGAAGTTTTACTAAACAGTCAAATAAGCATTAATAACAGCCAAATAACTGGCAACACTGCTACGAAAGCTGGTGGTGGAATTGAAGTCTATGATCAATCTACCGCAGTAGTTACCAACACAGCAATTAGCAATAATACTGCTCCTTTTGGTGCGGGGGTAGCCTCCACCAATGATAGTACTGTGACTTTGATCGATGTTGATTTTAGCGGTCAGGTATCTGATTACCAAGGCAACAATATTGAAGTGATTGAAACTGACCTAGTGATCGCCGATGAAGATCTCAACCTCAAAGGAACTAAACTTGCTGATACCTTAGAAGGTAAAGCAGGTAATGATACCTTATATGGTTTTCGCGGACATGACGTGTTAAACGGTAATGAAGGCAATGACTTGCTCTATGGTGGTAAAGGCTTTGATTTACTTGATGGTGGTGCAGGTAATGATATCTTAAAAGGCGGCATTGGTAGAGACAGCCTCTGCGGTGGTGCAGGTAATGATACCTTAAATGGTGGCTTTGGCGCTGACTTACTTGATGGTGGTGCAGGTAATGATTACCTCGATGGCAATAGAGGCTTCAATAAGTTGTTTGGCGGCACTGGCAATGATGTCTTCGTCCTTCATAACGATGCCAAATCTGATTGCATCAAAGACTTCCAAATTGGTCAAGATACTATCGGTTTAGATGATGGCATGACCTTTGAAGATCTTAATATTGTCACTGGCAAACAACACACTTTCATCTACCACGGTGGAGACCTAGTAGGAAGATTGGTAGGAGTAACTGCAAATCTTGCTGAAAGCAATTTTGCTGAAGTATAAAGTAACTTCGTTTCAGCTAATAGCTATTAGCTATTGATAAACCTTAAAAAGACCTAATTAGAGCAATCTAATTGGGTCTTTTTTTTCAAATGTAAGCAAATGCTCGAACTTCCTCAAACTGTCACACACGCTCAAGATTTCTCTTGATAACGATAAAATTATACCAATGACCAACTCAGAAGGAAATAATAGCGATCGCGTTAAAACTATTTCAGAATGAAGCGATCGATCTTCACCCCATATATCTATTAATTGCTTTTTAAATCTTAGCCCGCAAATATTACGAAGTGTTAAGATAATCGGTTTTTTCCACCCATATTGTCTGATTGCAGGTACAACCAGTAGTGTTCCCAATAACTTGACTGTCAATTAGTACAAAAATACTATTTTATTTTACCGAATCAAAGCTGTAGTTCATGGTTCATATTAAGCGAGTCGAACTGTCTCACTTTAAATCCTTTGGTGGCACAACAAAAGTTCCTATCTTACCAGGGTTTACCGTAGTTTCGGGCCCAAATGGTTCGGGAAAGTCGAATATTTTAGATGCACTGCTATTTTGTTTGAATTTGGCAAGTTCTAAGGGAATGCGCGCGGATCGCTTACCTGATTTGGTTAATAATAAGCATATTGCCAATGGCAAGGTTGCGGAAGCGGTGGTTTCTGTTACTTTTGACTTGACTGATTTAGGTGATTTGTCGGATGTAGTGACAACGGTGACTGATGCCAAAGATTTAGTTTTGGTTTCTTCTCCCGAAGAATTGGCGGAGGCGATGGGGAATAGCAGCAATGAGGAGAATAGTAATGGTCATGATGCAGAAGAGTTAGAAGAAGAATTAGAAGAAGTAGAAGAAGAAACCACGGTAGATCAAGACGATAAAAAAATAATTGCGATCGCCAATGGGGATAGTCTGGAATGGAAAATTACTCGTAGGTTGCGGGTAGCCAAGAAAGGCAACTATACCTCGACGTTTTATATCAACGGGGAAGTATCTAGCGCGACGGAAGTTCATGAACAGCTACAGAAATTAAGGATTTATCCTGAAGGTTATAACGTGGTGTTGCAGGGTGACGTTACCAGCATCATTACGATGAATTCTAAGGAAAGGCGGGAAATTATTGATGAGTTGGCGGGAGTTGGTGCATTTGACCGTAAGATCCAGCAAACCCGTAAGACACTGGATAAAGTGCAGGAAAGAGAGGAAAAATGTCAGATTATTGCTCAAGAGCTAATTGCTAATCGCGATCGCCTAGCGGCAGATCGAGTCAAGGCGGAAAAGTATCGGAAGTTAAAAGAGCAGGTACAGGAAAAGAAAATTCATGAACAGGTTTTAGTTTGGCGATCGCTTACTCAACAGCAAGGGGAGTTGCAGAATCAGTTCGCTGCGGGAGAAACGGAGACTACACAGCTTCAGTCAAGTATTCTCAAGCTGGATACCGAAGTGACGCAAGAGAGTGTCAAGCTAGAAACTCTTAATACTCAAGTCAAGGCTTTGGGAGAGGATGAACAGCTATCAATTGCCTCGAATTTAGCTACTCAAAAAGCCAAACAGCTTACTCTACAGCAAAAGTTAGGTGAATTAAATAATACTAGCCAGCAGAAGCAGCTAATGTTAGTCCAGACAGAACAGAATTTAGAGCAGTATCAACAGGAAATTAAACAGTTTGGTCAAGAGAAAGACAGACTAGAAAATGAGATCGTTCCTACTTTAATTGCTAATGCAGTTGCAGCCAGAGAAACTGTTAGCCAGAGTAAAGATAATGCCAATGCGATCGCCGAAGCTTCGGAAGCCTGGGTGCAAGAACAGGCAAGCCTTTCCCGCCAAGCCTCAGCGATCCAAGAAACGCTTAATCCTCAACGTACTGAGCAAGCCAGAATTAGTGAGCGATATAACCAGCTAGAGAAGACGATTCAAGCACAAACAGAGTCATTAGAAGCAGTTGACGCAGAATTTAAGGTTAAGCAAGTTGAATTTGATTCCCTGTCAGAGAAAGTGGCTACAGAACAAGGTCATGTGCAGGAAATTGCCCAACAGCTAGCGGAAGCCGAAAGCGATCGCGCTTTGCAACAGGAAACCCAATCACGTTTACTTAAAGAACAGCGCGATAAACAACGAGAATTAGATAAACTAGAAGCGAAAAAGCAGGCACAGCAAGAAGTGCAGGGAACTTATGCCAGTAAAATCATCCTCAACTCCAACCTCTCAGGAATTGAAGGATTAGTGGTACAGCTAGGACAAGTAGAACAACGTTACCGTCTGGCTTTAGAAACTGCTGCGGGGGGAAGATTAGGCTTTATTGTCGTCGAAAGCGATCGCGTGGCGGCACAGGGGATTGAATTGCTCAAAAGAGAGCGAGGAGGTAGGGCGACATTTCTACCTTTAAATAAGATTCAAGCACCATCATTAGGTAATATTGCCACCATGCGTTTTGGGCGTGGTTTTATCGACTTGGCGGTAAATTTAGTAGACTGCGATCCTCGTTATGACGAGATTTTTGCCTATGTGTTTGGCGGTACGATTGTTTTTGACAACCTTGATAATGCTCGTTCGCAGTTAGGCAAGCACCGTATTGTGACATTAGAAGGGGAAATTCTCGAAGCCAGTGGCGCAATGACGGGAGGAAGTCAATCTAGTCGCTCTAGTTTGCATTTCGGGGGAACAGCTAACCGCGAACCAGAACAAGTTGAGGCGTTACGAGAACGTTTAGCAGAAATAGCCCGCATCTTAAATAGCTATGACCAAAGAATAACAAATCAGGTAGCGCAGATCAAGGATTTAGCTGAAGAATTAACCGAAGCCAGACAACTTGGTCGAGACAATAAAGTGTTGTCGGAACAGTTAGAGAAAGACTTAAAACGTCTAACTGGTCAAAGAGAACTATTAATTAATCAGCTACATACTAATCGCCAAGAAAGAGATACTATCCAGTCTCGTTTAGCCATTTTGAATCGTGAAATTCCTGAACAAGAAGCCAGCTTACACAACTTACAACAGCAGCTAAAAGTATTAGAAGATTCCCATGCTCAAAGTGAGTGGCAACAGGTTCGGGCAGTAATTAATACTCAAGAAGAACAGCTAAGACAACATGAACAGACTTTAAGACAGGCAGAAACCGAATTATTAGAACTAACTAATAAACATCAAAGAGTCCGAGAAAAGTTCACCGAATCAGAACAAAATATTGTTCAATTAACTAACGATCAAATAGCAATCAAAGAACAACAAGCAACAATCAATCATCAACTAAGCGAAATTGCCCAAAAAATTACTGCTGCTGAAACAGAATTAGCCAAACTAGCAGAAAAATTAGGAGTAACTAAACAAGAACGCGATCGCCTAGAGAATCAATTAAAACAATTGCGCGATCGCCATCAAAAACAAGTCTGGCAATTAGAAAAATTAGCGCTCTCTCAACAAGAAAGACAAGCGACTTTGCAAACCTTACAACAGCAAATAGCTGAACAAAAACAAGAACTACCCGATCCCATTCCTGAAATTCCCCAATTAGTTAACGACGACGGAATCGAAGCGGGGGAATCAATTACCTTTGCCAATCTGCAAGAACAGGTAGAACAGTTACAAAAACAGATTCGCAATGGTGAAAAACGTCTTGAAGCCATGGAACCCGTTAATATGCTGGCGTTAGAAGAATACGAAAAAACTGAAGCCAGACTACAGGAACTTTCCCATAAACTAGACACAATCGAAGCCGAAAGAACCGAATTATTACTACGAGTAGAGAAATTTACTACCCTGCGTTTACGCGCCTTTAAAGAATCCTATGATGCAGTAAATGAGAACTTCCAAAAAATCTATGCCGAATTATCCGATGGTGATGGACATCTCCAGCTAGAAGATGAAAATGATCCTTTTAACGGTGGCTTAAATTTGGTTGCTCATCCCAAAGGTAAACCAGTACAGAAACTAAGTTCCATGTCTGGAGGCGAAAAATCATTAACTGCATTAGGCTTTATCTTTTCCCTCCAAAAATATCGTCCTTCTCCTTTCTATGCTTTTGATGAAGTAGATATGTTCCTCGATGGTGCTAATGTCGAAAAGCTCTCTCGAATGGTTAAACAACAAGCACAAGAAGCACAGTTTATTGTCGTAAGTCTGCGTCGTCCGATGATTGAAGCCTCAGAAAGAACCATTGGTGTTACTCAAGCAAGAGGCGCTCACACTCAAGTATTAGGCATAAAAATGAAATAATTATATGACTGTCAAATCAGTTAAGTAGGTAGGCAAAATAATTGATCAAACCCCTACCCTTAGAGCTATTTGTTACTCGTTACTCGTTACTCGTTACTTGTTACTCCCTAACCTCATTTCCAATTTAATTACACCCACCTACTTAATTAATCCTCAGTTTTGGGCAAACTAGACTTAAGATTTGCCTAATTAAACATGACTGAAGAACAGATTTTAAATGCGATCGCTAATATTTGTGAAGATGACTCCTTACGCTTCCAAATAATTATCCAAGATGAAGTATTACATGTTTATATTAATCGACCAACTCAGGCAGCACTTGACTATCAAACTCTCAAGTCGAAAATCTATCGGGTAGTCACTCAAACATTTCCCTTAGAATTTTTAGAAATTTGGCTTTATTGTCGAGTTTTGGGTGAAATTGAAGCAGACTGGCAAGCAGTATTAGAAATCGAAATTAACTTAGATTCTGCGCAAATGTCGGCGATGATGGAGACGATTGCTGGCGCTGTGGCAGCAACTAATTCCCTTGTCGGCAGAATAGAGCGAGAATTAGAAACTCCCGAATCTTTTGCTGTCGATCCTTTGTGGGATTTTGAAGAACTACCGACGACAGCAAATGAAAATAACTCTGAGTATGACCTAGAGCTATTAGAATCAATCGATCATGGGGCATTAGAATTAGATCTTAATAAGTACTGTTTCATTAGTAATCAACAGCTACCAGATACAACATTTACTGTTCCTCAAGAAAATATTGCTCGACTGGTAAACACTTTCGATCGTTTTGCACCGTCAATTAAGCGATCGCAATTGCCAGCCTTAGAAACTTATTTTAACCAATTAATTATCCCTGATTTAGCTACTTTAGCACCTGAAATACAGCCATGGTGGACAGAAATTGCCACATTGGATGAAGATCGACAGCGTCAGTTAGCAATTTGGCTGAGTCGTTACTGTTTGCATCCTGAAAAAACTATTTTGACGCTTTCAAAAGTTTTTCCACCTCAATTTGTTAGAAAACAAAAGCATCATTTGTCTCAGCCGATTTCAGAGCAAAACCAAAATAGTTCTGAAGCTAAATCTGGATTATTTTCAAGTTGGCTGATGTTATTACGCAAATTTTTACAGAAAATTAAGCCAACAAAGTAAATTGGTTTATGTTTTTATTTTTTGGGTATACCATTTTCGAGCAATGTTAGATAAAGGTTTATTTACCTGTTTCCAAGTCAGATTGGCAGCAGCTAATTCAGCTTCACTCTCTTTGAGAACGTCTTGGGAAATCCATTTAAGAAATTGACCCATTTTCCTAATATTCAACTCACCATCACAACCATCCATCAAAGCTTGCTCAAACCTGGCTTCTGTCAAAAATAAATCGACAAATTCTTCAATACTTTGAGCCACTTCAGGATCGATTTGAACAGCTTGTCTATTTTTAACTACTTGATGTTTCTCCCCTTTAGCTTTGAAAATTAGTTCTGTATAACCTTCTCTAAAAACTAGATCATCTGCTTGAGGATAGAGGACTAATCCTTCTCCAACTCCTTCAACACCAAAAGTTTCTTGAACCCAAGGATCTTTTGCTTCTACTGTTGCTACCATTTGATTGATAGTGTCTGTCGCAGTTTGTAGTTGATGTCGATCGCTAAAATCTAAAGTTACTGGTTCACCAAAATAAGGCAAAACAAAGATATCTTCATGATCTGGTAGAATTGCTCTAATTTTTTCAGGGCGTATTTCTAGATAAGCAGCTTCGCCATTAATACCACCATATTGCATCGCAAAAACAGCCAAAATTTTTCTGTCAATTTGACTGATTGCCACGCCTTTTTGAATATTACTTCCACACCACTCACCGAAGATAACAAGGTTTGAGTCACTCCTCAACTGTCGAAAATAGTCAATGTTATGACTTACCCAAGCAGCAAAACCAGCATTATCATCTAGAGGGGTAATGATCTGACTTCTCTTCTGGGCTAATACATCGCCTGTAGAGGTGACTTGAACACCTGCGTTTGTACCGTGAAGCTTTATTTTAGCGCGATAGGTAATAGAGGGGGTTTGATTCAACGCTTCAAGATTACTATAAACATTATGAAGTAGCTCTATACTTGTCCATTTAATAAATGGAATTTCTGTTGTATCAGCCTTAAGTTCTGGTTGGCAATAAATCTCATCAAGGTTCTTTCCAACTTCTACTTCAACCTTGCCTAATGCCATCCCATAAGAATAGATTCCCCTTAGCTTACTGGGCTTGATTTTTAGACCATCTTTTAGGATTGAACCAACTAAAGCGATCGCCACTACATCATTTACTTGATAAATACTATCTAAGCTAGCGATAATCTGTACTTTTTGTTTCCCTGGTGCTTCCATTGTATATACGCGTAGAGAATTAGCGTTTGGATGGGTTGCCACGGCAACAACTTTCATTGCCATCACAGACATGAGTTTATAACTCCATTAACACTTAGAAGTTTAGTTGTAGTATAAAAATTAGAATTCTAAATAGTTTTCTTGCTTTTTGCGCGTTTTTCCATAATCGCGATGGTAATTAAGGCGATCGCAGTTAGAGGAATAACTCCCAACACCATAATGTTGACAAAAACAGGCAAAGCGGGATGATCTACGGAATCCAAGATTAGGTAGGCAGTATAAGCTACATAGTAAAACAAAAATAATATGCCTTCCCAGCGTTCGATCCGTTTTCCCGAATAGAAAATAGGTAGACAGGCAAATGCCACGGCGATCATCACTGGAAGATCAAAACTAATCACGCTTGGACTGACTTTAATACCGTTGGGTGCGACTATTCCTGATATACCTAACACCGCTAAGATATTGAAAATATTGCTACCTAAAACATTACCGACAGCGATCTCTGTTTCCCCACGGTAGCTAGCGACGACTGAAGTAAACAATTCTGGTAATGATGTACCCACAGCGACAATAGTCAAACCAACTATTAGTTTACTTACCTGAAAATATTCGGCAATGGTGATCGCCGATGATACCAGCCAGCGAGAACCTAAAACTAGTAAAATTAAACCCCCAATAATATATGCCGTATTTTTAACCCAAGTTATTGGCGTAACTGGCTCGGATAAACTGTATTCCTCTGTAAACTCGTCTTGTTCTACACTTTGTTTACTACTTTGATAGATTAAAGAAAGAGTATATGTTACTACACCAACAAACAAGATAATACTGTCTACTTTGCTGAGTTGACCATCGAGAGAAAACATCAACAGCAGTAATGATACGCCGATCATAATCGGTACATCAGAGCGAATCATTTGCTTGGTAACGCCTAACGGCGCAATTAACGCAGATAAACCGAGGATCAGTAAAACATTACAGATATTACTACCCACGACATTACCGATCGCAATATCAGCTCCCTCTGCCGATAACGCTGACATAACACTAACTGACATTTCTGGCGCACTAGTGCCGTAAGCTACTACAGTCAAGCCAATAATTAGAGGGGGTATCCGCAGCATTGCCGCTAGTCTAGACGAGCCTTTAACTAAAAACTCTGCCCCTATTACAAGTAACACCAATCCTGCTACTAAAATTAAGAAGGTAGTAAAATTCATAAAAAATCTACAAATAAAAAGTCTATTGTATGTATTGATAAAAAGTGGGCTGATTTTAATAATCAATTACAATTAACTCATAATTTGTGACAGTTAATGATAAAAATTAAGTAATGTCAATTCAGCATTTAACTATAGACAAGTAAATAGATAGGCATAACTATTTAACGATCATTCTAGCAACTAGCTTTGTTTTCCTGATTGAATTTCGACAATTTTTTCTTGAGCAGAACTACGTTCTTTTTCTAAAGTTTCCAAGACAAATTTAGGCAGTTGTGCTGATTTAGCTAAAGCTAGATCAAAATTAGCGATCGCTTCGGTCAGAATTTTGACACTATTTTTTTGCTTACCAAGCTTGCGTAAAATTTGCCCTTTAAGGTAGTAGTGTTCTGGATTTTCAGGAGCAGTTTTTAAAGCTAGATCGGCATATTTCAGCGCCTTGTTATATTCATTGAGATCTCGATATGCCACCGCTAATCCTCTTTCCACTAAATAATTTGGCGCAGCATGGGCTTCAAAACGAGCGATCGCCTGTTCGGGAGTAGAAAATGGTAAATTAACCGCCAATAATAAATCCATGTAACCTTTAATCAGGTTTAATTCAGGATCGTTCGGATCGGCATTTTCCGCTCGATCTAAATACTTAAACACTTGCTGTAGTCGATTAATAGCTGGCAGCGCTCCTTCTTGTTTGTAAAGATAAGCTCCAGTCAGAAAATGACCTACTCCTAGGTATAGATTGCCCCTGACAGGATCGGTTTGACTTAGTATTTCAGCAGAAGATAAGGTTTGATCGGCATATTGTTTAATACTCTTCCAGTCTTTGTCGGTATAAGCCAAAGAAGCAAGCAGCGCTGAAGCTAGAGGCTCATTCGGTTCTTTAACCTTAGCCTGATTTAATTCCTTTCTAACAGTTTGATAATCTCCTTGAAGAAAAATTGTTTTAAAAGCTTTTTCAGTATGCTCACCAATATCACGAGCATTTTTTACTCGAAAGGGATCTTTTGCCCAGGCAGAATTACTGCCAAAAGTTAATAACATTGCTACTGTTATTGGCATGAGCAATAGCTTTTTTTTATGCTGTTTCTGTAGATTTAATAAATTCATATATAGCAAATAATATTTATTAGTAAGATTTTGAATTAAAGACGTAATTGTTAATAATTTGTTGCTTTAAAAAACTAGAATAATATATTTAATCATTCCCGATCCAGTTTAAAAAGTTACTTAATCTAAGTGCGTATAATCAAAAAAGAAAACTCTAGTTTATAAGTTTATGCTGCGTCTGCAAAATCTGGTTTATCATCCTCCAGCAACTCCTCAACCGATTCTAAACGATATTAACCTAGAGCTACCAGCCCAGCAGCTAGGATTAATCGTCGGGGCGAGTGGTTCAGGCAAAACCACTATCTTAGAAATCTTGGCAGGATTAGCCGAACCGACCAAAGGTAAAATTTATTGGCGTACTAAACAACTAACCAATCTAGAACTACAGCAGCTAGCAGGCTTAGTCTTTCAGTTTCCCGAACGGCATTTTTGTGGCGGGACAGTATTAGAAGAGTTACGCCTAGGTCATCCCGAATTAGACTTAAAAAGAGTCAGAGATGCTTTAAGCGAGGTAGGATTAGATCAGATATCTCTCCAGATATCACCTCACGCCCTCAGCGGAGGACAACAGCGTCGTTTAGCATTGGCAGTACAGCTAATTCGCCAGCCTAATATACTGATGCTGGATGAACCAACAGCAGGGTTAGATTGGTCAATGCGAATTCAGTTAGCCAAACTGTTAGCCAAATTAAAGCAGCATTGGACTTTACTGGTGGTAACTCACGATCCTGGAGAACTAATTGAAATAGCCGATCGCTGTTGGACGATCAATCATGGCGTTTTACAACCGATGGAGCCAACTGCCTTGAACCGATAATTCTATAAGTCTATGAGTCAAATTGAAACCAACTTACTGCCTCCAATGAACCAGGTTTGGTCGCAAACTCTTAATTGGCAACCCAACAATACTCAAGAGCAACTATTTCAACAGGTTTATCAAGAGGTACTAGAGGGAAATCGCCAGCAAAATTTGACACGCATCACTTCCCCTGAAGACTTTTGGGAAAAGCATCTGTGGGATTCTTTGTCAGGCATAATTGGCTTAGAGGAAATTTTAGCTCATAAACTACAGATTATTGACGTGGGTACTGGGGCTGGGTTTCCTGGTATTCCTTTGGCGATCGCTTTTCCCCATTGGCGCATTACGCTACTCGACTCAACCCGTAAGAAAATTACTTTTGTCAACGATTTAATTGCCAAACTACAGCTCAATAACGCGACAGGAATAGTCGCCAGAGCAGAAGCATTAGGCAGAATTCCAGGCGATCGCGCTAGCTATGATCTGGCATTAGTTAGAGCAGTAAGTAAGCCTTCTGTCTGTGCTGAATACGGTCTTCCTTTTGTCAAACAAGGGGGATTAGCCGTTCTTTATCGGGGACATTGGAGTGATGAAGATACAGCAAGTCTGGCAGCAGCAGCAGCTCAATTAGGCGGCAAGATTGAACTGATTCATCGTTGGGAAACTCCTCTAAGCAAAGGCATTCGTCACTGTATTTATCTCCGCAAGCATTCTGCCACGTCTAAAAAATTCCCTCGCGCCGTGGGTATTCCCGACAAGCAACCACTTTAAACAATAGGGTTGGTCTCTATATAATTGAAATTGTTGGTGTAGATTAATTGAATGTCAGAGATTAAAACATAATGACCAATTTAGCTCAAATTTTAGATCAAGCAATGAATTTGCCCCTAGAACAACAAGAAATGTTGCTGCAAATATTACAACGTCGGCTAATGGAACAACGTAGAAATGAGATTGCTCAAGATGCGAAATTATCACTAGCTGAATTTAAAACAGGTAAGCTCAAAATTCAAACTGCAACGGAAGCGATCTCTGAACTACGAGAATTTATCCAGCATGAATAATGAGTAAAATCGTTATATCGAGTAAATTTAAACGAGCATTTCGTAAATTTACTCGCCGTAATCCAAAACTACAGGCAAAAATCGAAAATGTAATTATTAAACTGTCTGAAGATATTTTAGATCCTGCTTTGGGAACTCATAAATTAGATGGCAAATTAGCTGATTTATTGTCTTGTTCTTGTGGGTATGACTGTCGCATTATTTTTGCGATTGAAAAAGAGCAAGAAATTAATGAAACATTGATTATTTTGTTAGATATCGGTACTCATGATGAAGTCTATTAATTTGTATTGTTAATTAAATTTTCATTAATCCATTATCAGTAATGAGTCAAGCAATAGATGTAGTCGTAATTGGTAGCGGGATTGGGGGTTTATGCTGTGCTGCGCTGTTGGCAAAGTATGGTTATCGGGTGATGGTATGCGAGAGTCATTCTATTGCGGGAGGTGCTGCCCATAGTTTTGAACGAGATGGCTATAAATTTGATTCAGGGCCATCTTTATATTCAGGCTTGTCTTCTAGCCCGACTAATAATCCTTTGCGTCAGTTGCTAGATGCCATTGACGAAGACTTAGAATGGGCAAACTACAATGTCTGGGGTTGTCGGCTACCTGAAGGAGATTTTAACGCTTACGTAGGCGCGGATCATTTTTGCGAGGTGTTGCGAGAATTTCGGGGTGAGTCGGCGATCGCTCAATGGCGTAAACTTCAGGCAGAAATGAAGCCCTTAGCGATCGCAGTTAATGCTTTGCCTCCTTTGGCAATGCGCTTCGATTTGGGGGCAGCAATTAGTATGGGTCAATATTTACCGAATACTCTTCGGCATCTACCTAATATTTTGCGGATGACAGGGCCGTTTAGTAAGATTATGGACGGGGTTGTTAGCGATCCGTTTATTCGTAACTGGCTGGATCTGCTGAGTTTCCTGCTGTCTGGTTTACCTGCCGATGGTACTGTGGGGGCGGAAATGGCATTTATGTTTGCCGAATGGTATAAGCCAGGGGTGCAACTAGATTATCCTATGGGGGGTAGTGGGGCGATCGTGGATGCTTTAGTGCGGGGGCTAACTAAACGAGGTGGCGAAATTATTTATAATGCCCACGTAGAGCAGGTTTTAGTGGAAAGTAATCGTGCTGTAGGCGTGCGTTTGCGTAACGGCAAAGAAATCAGGGTAAATAAAGCAGTAGTTTCTAATGCCTCAATTTGGGACACTTTATCTTTAATTCCTGAAGGCGTATTACCACCAAGTTTTGTACGAGAAAGAGTTAATACTCCAGAATGTGAAAGCTTTATGCATCTCCATCTGGGTATCGATGCTACAGGATTAGAAGATCTTGAATGTCATTACATTGTGGTCAATGATTGGGATCTAGGTATTACTGCCCCGCAGAATGTAATTGTGATGTCTATCCCCTCTGTCTTAGATCCCAGCCTTGCTCCTGCTGGTAAACATGGGATTCACGTTTATACTCCTGGTAATGAACCCTATCAACTTTGGGCAGGAATGGATCGTCGTAGCGAGGCTTATCAGCAACTTAAACAAGAACGTGCTGAAGTTATGTGGCAAGGGTTAGAACGAGTTATCCCCGATATTCGCGCTCGCGTAGAACTAACTTTAGTTGGTACACCTCTAACTCATCAGCGTTATCTTCGTCGTCATCACGGTACTTATGGCCCTGCACATCGGGCGGGCAAAGCCTTATTCCCTGGCTCAACTACACCTCTATCAGGCTTACTCTGCTGTGGTGATTCAACCTTCCCTGGGATTGGTATTCCTGCGGTGGCTGCCAGTGGAGCGATCGCCGCTAACACTATTGCCCCACTACATAAGCACTTGGAAATTTTATCGCCGAATTGAACTGAATTGTAGTCATGATTATCATCATTTCAATACTACAAACTAGTAATTTTGACCGAAGCTAATCCCCCTCAGACGTATACTATTAAATCAATATAGTTTTTGAATTCAATTTCATGATGACCTATTTTTCTTATAGGAAAAGACTATATGAAGATAGTTTTTATTGTTAGCGGAGTTAAAAATGACGGGGATTTTGTTGTTATTGGGATTGTCAATGATAGCTAGCTGGGGTTATATGATAGTCATGCAGTTTAAATCTGTGTACAAAGATCGAACTACATTTGGCAAGATTGTAACTTGGTTTTCTATTTCTACCTTCATCCTGTATTTAATCGGCAACATGTCAACCAAAATTCCTGGGTAATCAAGCCTAGTATTTGTTTTAGGTAATAAGTAAGGGGTAATAAGTAATAGGTAAAATACTACTTATTACAAGTTAACTGAGATTGTCCCGTTGAAAAAATTTACTTTGCTCTTAGAAGAAACTAAGAGAATAATTAAAATTCTTACTTGGATAATTAATAAACTAAAAGCGAAAGAAAAATAAACCCATTACTCATTACTCGTTACTCATTACTCATTCTTACCCCTCAATTAAACATTGACAGATCACTAGACTATTTCTGTGCCGTTGACTTTCCGAATTACTACTACTCCAGGTAAAGGAGGTTGATTGACTTTTCCACTTGGCCAATTTGAACCTAAAGGCACTTGTCGTCGCTGTTTAAACACTGTGCCATCTGTAGCCAGTAATTCAAAGTCTCTAGTTTCTGTTGCCATATCTTGACGAATACCATTTTCTTCTCCTGGATGCTGAATTGCCAGAAAGAGGCTGTTATTGTCATTGTCAAAGGTCAAACCAGTACATTCACACTCCATTGGGCCGATCGCAAAAGGATAGATTTTGCCTACATCGTCTCCCGACAGGGGAATATACCACATGGAGTTATTACCAAATACCCCCGTTAAGTCGCTACCTGTTAAGGTTTCGCCGTTTTCTACTCGGCTAGGAACGGGTTGATTATGCTTGCTTGTAGACATATCCGTTACTATCCAGAGGTTACCAGACTTATCGAGAGTTAAGTTATCAGGATTAGCAAAACCCGCACCACCTTTAGCAACTTCTCCGCCTGTGGCTAACATACTCCAGGTAAAACTAAGGGCAGCAGGATCGCGATTATCTTCATCTAGCTTCATAATCCAGCCATATTCGTAGTCAGTCTCACCACCTGGGCCCACAAAAATTGTCTTATCTGGCCCTCCTTCCTCGTCGGCAGCACCAGAGGTAAAAGCAACAAACAAAGTACCTTCATCGTTAATAATCGTGTCTTCTGGGCGAGATGTATTAGTAACACCTACTGCGCTGGCTGCAAAGTGAGCATCAATCAGAATCGCTCCTTGGATTTCTTCGCGACTGTTACCCTGATATAGATCTCCTAGAGTCTTGAACTGATTAATTAAGGGCTGCAATTGTTCCTCTGTCGTCACTTCCGTAAAGCCTCCCACAGTGCGATCGCTATTGGGCATAAGCACCATTCCTCCAACTACCTCACTGGGAGAGATGGGATTAATCAAGGTATCAGGACTTAAGGGAATCCAAGTTCCCGTACCGTTGGGATCTAGTTTGGCACCGTAGAGCATTCCTGCTTCAAATAAACGAGAGTTGGCTTTATCTTGGGGATTAACTACTTTTCCCTCACTAATAAACTTATACAGGTGTCCGCCACGGCGATCGCATCCTGAATAGACAGCCAAATTTTTATCTTTTACCGCTCTAGTAGCGAAAGCTTCATGACGATAGCGTCCCAGCCAAGTGTGTTTGGTTCCGTAGTCATCACGGTTGGCGGGATCGATTTCCACCATCCAGCCGTATTTATTCCCTGCTAAACCAAATACATTTGCTCTGCCGTCAACGTCTAAAGCCGAAATTAAAAAGGGAGTTTCACGGGGATTTAAAGCTGAACCATCCGCCATGACTGGTTCGGGAACTTGATCTTGAAAATTTTCCTCCGCACTGAGAACTGTTCCCCAAGGAGTTGTCCCTCCAGCACAATTTTGAAATGTACCAATAATGCGATCGCCTAAACCATCTTCGTAACCCAATTTATTCGGCTTCTTAAACACTGCCACCGCTGCACCAGTAGATTTAAGCGCTTGAGCGGGATTATCTAAACCAGAAATTCCTGTAACTCGACGGTCTAAATCTGAGAATGTCCGTGACCATTTACCTTCTGGATTACGCTTAACCGAAATTACTCCCAATCCTTGATCGATCAAACCTTGGCGAGAAATTTTGCTAATT
Organism: Pleurocapsa minor HA4230-MV1; assembly: GCA_019359095.1. NCBI lineage: Bacteria > Bacillati > Cyanobacteriota > Cyanophyceae > Pleurocapsales > Pleurocapsaceae > Pleurocapsa > Pleurocapsa minor. Next base: position 106,836 of record JAHHHZ010000030.1, read on the forward strand.
TTTTCTTTGATCGGATCATCATCTTTTAAGCTTAAAGCATCAACTATAAATACAGCTTCTTCTTCCTCTTCACCCACAGGTTTAGCTAGAGCAAGTAATTCCGCAACAGGAAGTTCTTCTCCAATTACAGCAGAATAACTTTGCATCCATATGCCACCACTGATGTATTCAAAATTAACTGTCAAATAACCTTCACCAGGAGTAGTCTCTATTAAGGATAGATAGTCATTGTTGTAACCAAAGCGAGAATCCCCCACGCGATCGCCCCAGACAGCGAGCAGATCATAAGTAAAGCCTTCTGGTAAGACTAAATCATCTTGTACTTGATAACTGGCATAATTCTTGATTTGTTGAGCAATAGATAGTCGATCTACGTCTAAAGGTAGAGCCATTTTAATCGGCTGAAAGCCTAAACTGGAGCTATTATGGGCTAATGATGATAAATTTTCGCCTACAGTCAGGGATCTTGCTTCACCTTGATTGTCCCAGAGACTAGAAGTTAACGTTCCAGCGGTAGCACCTAAAAAAAGCAAAAAATTACGACGATTAACGTTCATATTGAATGTATTTAAGCAAAAAATTGAGTAAAAAATCCAGCTAGATTTTGGCGTGAGATGGAGTTACAGCAGTTTTCAATTGAGTAGACACATTAATTTAATTTATCGAAGTAATGGGTAATGGGTAATGGGTAATGGGTAATATCCAACTGAAATTCGCTGTAAGTTTTCTTCAAGTTATTCTGCACGTTCTGCTTCTAGAACCACGCCGTGGAGAAACTCTCGTTTTAAAGTTAAACTCCAAACGTTAACAACTCATTAACAGTTGATGTTTGTTTATGTTGGTTGGCTCTTTTTCTCGCGATACCGCCAACACAGCTAACCTGTGCCTGTTTTAATTGACAATTTATTAGTTGATTGAAAAATATTAGAATAGAACTCGATAAGATCGAACAATTTGTGGTTATGCTAATCGATGATCGACTACCAATTAACCAAGAGTATTTTTTAAAACAAGATCGTACCTTAAGCTTTTCGGGTATGACTTGGGAGGATTATGAAAAGTTTACTACAGCGGAATATTTGGGCTATCGGACATCTTTTTTAGCAGGAGTAATTACTCTCATGTCTCCTAGTCAAAATCATGAAGTAATTAAAGATTTTATTTTTTTATTAATAGTTACCTATTGCGATATCTTTAATTTAGATTATTACCCTACAGGCTCAACAACTTGCAAGGATCAGAACAAACAAGTGGGCAAAGAACCTGATACTAGCTTTTGCTTTAATAATTTAAAACCAACTCCTGATTTAGCGGTAGAAGTAGTTTTTAGCAGTGGTGGTACTGATGATTTAAAAAAATATCAGAAATTAGGAGTCAAAGAAGTTTGGTTTTGGCTCAATAATCAGTTAGAAATTTATGTTTTAGTTAATGATAACTATCAACAACAGCAATCCAGCTTTAATTTGGCAAATCTTGAAGCTAAGTTATTGAAAAAATATATTGCTCAAGTTTTAACTGGTAATCCTAGGATACTCAAGCAAAATTTTTTAAATGAATTTAAAGCATGAATTCAAAACATTATGAAAAAGAAAAGAAGTCTATAAATGATAATTGTTTTGCTAGTTAGCTTGTGCGATCGCTAATCTACTGAAGTAGTTAGAAACTATGTTGGTTTTCGTTTCTCCACTAACTCTTATTTTCGCTGAACAAGAGTTGTCAATAATGATAACGACATTGTAAAAAGTAGATGCGATTATCCTTAAGACGGTAAACCAATCGATGCTCTAAATTAATCCGCCGCGACCAAAGATTGTTATCGAGATATTTGAGAGGTTCTGGCTTACCAATGCCTTGAAATGGTGATTCGCAAATTGCCTCTACCAAATCTAAAATTTTATTAACTTTAGCAGGATCTTTCTTTGCCCACCACAAAAGATGCTCTCGGAAAGTAGGAGTAAAAATAGGACACCAAACTTTACTCTCGGACAATGCCCAAATCCTCACACAAATCATTAAGAGATTGAGGTTCAACTGCCGAATCATCCATTTGCTTAGACTCATCTATTGCTTTAAATAGCTCTTGAGCATTGGCAGGAGAACGCAATAGATAAACTGTTTCTAATAAACTATCTAACTCTTTTTTGCTAATTAAAGCTACATCTGGTTTGTTTCGGCGATTGATTACAACAATTTCTGAGTGTTGGGTGACCCTTTCAAGTAGAGATGCTAATCCGTTTCGGGCGTTAGTATAAGCAATCGAATCTGATATAGGAAACATATTCTGACACAAAGCTGTACAGGTTCATTGTAACATGAAGATAGGTTCAGCCAAGGTTCACATAAAATCATGCCATATACATAAGCAGATATTTAAATATACTTACAAAAGATTGTTAAGTAAGCTCAAACTAATTATGGATAAACTGACTTTAGCAAAAGAAATTTACCAGATATCAAATATTAAAGGTAATTTTATTCTGCGATCGCAACAACAAGCAACTGAGTATTTTGATAAATATCTTTTTGAAGCACAACCAAAATTGCTCTTTGAAATTGCCCGTCAACTTGTTGCTCTAATTCCTGAAAATATAGACACCCTTGCTGGATTAGAAATGGGTGGCATTCCCATAGCTACAGCTTTATCTTTGCAGACAGGTATACCTTTGGTTTTTGTGAGAAAAAAAGCTAAAACCTATGGAACTTGTAAATTAGCTGAAGGAGGAGAAGTCAAAAGTAAACGGATACTGATTATAGAAGATGTGGTTACTTCTGGTAGTGCGGTTATTGATGCGGTAAGTCAGTTAAGAGAATTAGGTGCAACTATCGAGCAAGCTGTGTGTGTAATTGATCGAGAAAGTTTGGGTATAGAAAATCTAAAAAAGATTGGTGTTAAGCTGATACCATTATTTACTAAGTCATATCTACAGTCTTCATCGTGTTAATTTAGAAGCGACATTATTTTCGGTTAAAGTGCATAGCGATCGCACTTAAATTTTTTTGTCTAGTTCAATCTTATTTCAAAATCTACTTTTGAAGATAAATCGTCCAAAATTATTTCTGTTGTGATTTTATCTACTTTAGTTTCAAACTTGTAATCAAAATACTTTAACTTATTCATAGCGATTTGTTTTCTTGTTCATAGCATTGTTGCCCAAATGAAGCAGATAAATTCTACTTTTAAAAGCGATCGCTTATTTTGCCATTAACAGCGGAAATACTGACTACTCTAGGAGAAGCTAGATAATTTTTGCCTGTCGGATCTCCTGTGCGTCCTGTAAAATTGCGATTAGTGGCATAGATACCTATTTCTTGTTTGCCCAAAACTCCTTTTCCAGAATTGATACAAGCACCGCAACCAGACTTGAGAATCTGTACTCCAGCCTGAGCAAAAATCTCAAAATAGCCTAATTCTTCTGCTTGCTGTCGGATTAGTTGAGAAGCTGGAACAACATACATCTGCACATTAGGATTTACCTGACGATCTTTGAGTATCGCAGCAGCTTGGGCTAAGTCGCTAAGTTTTCCCCCAGTACAAGAGCCAATAAATGCCAGGGTGATTGGCGTGTCTGGTAACTTACTCAGATTAACTACATTATCTGGCTTGGGAGGACAGGCGATTTGGGCTTCGAGATTACTCAGATCGAATTGATAAATAGAGTCATACGTCGCATCTTCGTCGCCGACTACGGGGATATATTCAGAGGCATTTTTAGCTTGCAGATATCCAGCGGTAACAGCATCAGGAACAATTAAACCGCACATTGCGCCACACTCCACCGCCATATTACTCAACGTCATCCGTTCATCAATTGATAGCTGTTCGATGATATTGCCTCGAAACTCCAACACTTTACCAATTGCACCCTGACAGCCGATTTGACCCAGAATAAAGAGCATAATATCCTTGGCGCTAATACCTTCGGGTAAGATACCCCCAAGCTCAAAGACGATTGTACCAGGGACACGCAGCCACATATCCCCCGTAGCTAAGATATTTGCCATGTCGGTAGTACCTACCCCCGTGGAGAAGCTACCAAATGCGCCATAGGTGCAACTATGAGAATCAGTTCCTGCAATAATCATGCCTGGGTGGATTAAACCTTGTTCTGGTAACAAAACATGACAGATTCCTGATGCTTCCCCAGGAGATATTAAATCAAATAACTTACAGTCATAGTGATGGGCAAAATCCACCATATCTTGATACAACTTAGTAGCTTGAGGATCGACTCGGATATCATTAACTTGAATAAAGTGATCGGCAACGAGAACAACCTTGTTGGAATCCCAAATTTGGGTATTTTTGCCAAAATTAGCTCTAAATAGCTCAAATACAGGAGCAGCGATCGCATCATGGGACAAGGCTAAATCTACCTGGGCAAATACTACCTCCCCAGGTTGTACATAATCATTACCAGAAGCCTTGGCTAGCATTTTCTCCGCCATAGTCATCGAGCGAGATGCAGTACTACTTTGAGGAACAGAAATCTGGTTCTGTAATCGTTGTTGATTAAAAGCGGTTAATCCCCCCGCTGCGGTAATAGCTTTGACTACTGGGTTATCTTGACTTGAGCCAATAATTTCTAAAGCCAGACCAATATTAATACTATTACGATAAAAAATCTCGGCAAAAGAACGAGCGCGAACTAATTTAATCCCTGCTGCTTTAATAGCGATGGGTGCATATTCCCGACTCGAACCACAGCCAAAGTTCTCTCCTGCTTCTATTACTTGATAATTTAATAATGTATCGATACCAATTATGTGTTCTAGGACATAATGTTTCTGATGTTCGGGATCTGGATTAGTACTACGATGAGCAGGAATAAGATCATCGGTATTGATATCATCACCAAGTTTTAGAACTTTTTCCTTCATGTTTACCATGTTTACTGCTTACTCTTGACCATAATGAAATTCAACTCTGAGCCTTGGTCAATTCTAGCCGTTAGCAGATCGGGTTTTCAGGTGCTAAGGATCACAGCCCATTGATTTCCAGCAGATTATTATTTGAATATAAATACAGATATAAATAACGCCAGCCCAACAAACTATAAAATCGCTGGCAGATAAAATAACTTTAAAATATTTTTCGGCATATTGTTACAAGGGATGTTGTTCGCAGCATCCTTTTTGTTTGAGCCTGTCGTCACTAACACTAATTTTCTCGCTTTTTTGTCCCTAATCTCCCCAAATCCCTAAGTTATACCATTTCTTCTTGAGGTTGCACTTAATATTTTAAGTTAAAATCTCGCGCCAAGACGCCAAGACGCAAAGGGGTTGAATTTAATTTAGTGCATTGTTATAAAGAATTGGTATTACAATATTGCTTGCATCAGCCAATAGTCTTGGAAATAATCCCCCGCTATTTTGATTGCAGGCTGGAATTCTGTCTCCAGATCGATATCTAGATCCTGATTGTAAACATCGCTGACAAATTTATATAAAACTTCAAAGGTAATTCTGTCATTCCGAGTAAAATTCCTAAACTCACCGTTTTTTGTCTGGTTAAGTTTGTCTATTTCTTTGCTGCCAATAGTTTTCGGTGAAATTACATCGCTTCTAGTATCACGCCAGAGGATAAATTTAATTTGTTCTGTAGTCGCCACCGCTGCATTAAAATTTTGTATTCGAGAGGTAAATTGGTTTCCTTTGCAGCTACTGAGAAACCCGATGCAGAGGTTTTTATTGCTGATTAGGCGATGGGGTGGAAAGACTCTTTTAGTTGGCATAATATCGGTTTCTAGTTCCGTTATCTGCTTGAAAGCTTCGATAATATCCTGTAATTTGCCGATATCTTTCTCATCGAGCAGAATTTCCGCCTCATGGTAGTCTTGCTCTAATATTTCTTGCTGAGTTGCCAAATAATCTCGCACTTTTGCTTCTAGAGTCTTTTCTAAGTTGGGGGGAGAATCAATTAAATCTGGCTGCGTGACGTTCGTTTGATTAATTGTTTGAGTTTCTGGTGGAGTTACAACAAAGCGATTAAATGCTTGGGCAATATTGCTGAGAAGCTGTTCTAATTTATGCTGCCGTGACTCTAGTTGATCTAATCTAGAGATAATAACAGAGTCTAATTGCACTTTAACATCTTCCTCGCTGGCGATCGCAGTTTGTCGAGTGGGGAAGGGAATATTTTTATACTTGTAACGAAAATACTCGGCTGCATAGTTCAAGACTGCACGAATAGAAACTTTGTCCTGGGTTATTTTAGCTATTTCTGATGGCGTAAAGAGGTTAGTCAAATCAGAACCTACGGCTTGAGCCTTTAACTGTAAGATTTCTTGAATTTGGGCTTCAGTCGGCGCTTGAAGGAAAACTTGATATTGAGAAATGCGATCGATAATTGAGCCATCAAAAGTTTGCTGTAGCTGTTGCCATCGATGAGGAAACAAATTGAGGATAATTAAGCTATGGGGAACTCTAGTAAATATTTCCTTGACAGCTTCCCCAAAATTAAGCAAAATAGAGCGATTATGCTCTAATCCCAACATTTCTAGCTGGTCAAAAACAATGATTAGCGGTTCATGGAGGAGAGATAATTTACCAAAAACAGCGATCGCATCTAGGGAAAAGTCTTCTTTACTGATCTCATCATGCCAACTGTTCAAGCCAATTTTATCAAGTTCTTCTGGTGCTAATTCATCCGCTGCCAGCCATTTTTTGATGAGCTGTTTATAGCCAGGATCGGAGTAACGACAAAATTTGACAATTCCTTTGATAATCTCTGGAGCATAACCCACTGCGCCATACTGTTTAAACCACCAGTCGCTAGTAAATTTCTCTATATAGTCCCAGTTATTTCTTCTGGCTTGAGTACCTTCTCCCCCAAGTATTTCATAAAGCTTAAGGGGATCGTCTTGGATTTTAGCTAAAATAGCTTGTATTCTCTGGGTGTCGATCTTGGTCGATTTAATAATGCCAACAAAAGTATTAGCCAAGAAGTATTCTAGTTGATTAAATCCCGTCCCTGGAATTGTCCTGTTTAGCGATTCTAAGATGCTGCTGTAGGTATGATATTTAATCGTATTAGCGTCATTAGGACAGGGAATAAATAACAAACGGTTAAGCTTCAGTCTTTGTTGAGCCAAACGCATGATTAAATGAGTTTTTCCCGTACCAGGTTGACCAATAATTACTGCGCCTTTACTTTGATGATTTTGATCGTATTTAATATCGTCAATTACCGACTCTAGGGTATTGTACTGAGAGTGATAAATATTACTATTGTCGGGATGAGTCTGAAAGGGGTTATCAACACGACTGCTACCAAAGGGATTGACTTGAGGTGTAGTTAAATTCATACGCTGAATAGTTAAATATAGTTGGTAGGTAAACTGAGCATCATAACGAGCTACATGGGCTTGTTCACGATTAAAATACTGGCGATTTACTTTGAGATTGAGTTTTTTAGCCAAATATTCCAAAGAATAACTAGAAGCAGCTAAAACTCTTTGAGCCTGTCTATAGGTGCAATATATCTGCCGATAATCAGGAAAAGGTAAAGCAACTTGGTTAAAACTTCTCTTTAAGACAGCTAAATCGTGTTCTGCATGATGAAATACTAATATTTTACCTTCGGCGATCGCCATAAAATCAGCTAAAATTTTGGTTAGTGGCTGATAAGATCTTCCTTGATGGTTATACCTAAAGTATTCTTGGTTAAAAGCTTCATAGATCAATTTTCCTTGGCTATTGATAATTGCAATTTCGGTTAATTCTCTTCGCCCTTCCGTATCAATAACAATAAAATTCAAGGATCGAGTCATGCCAAAGTTAAATCTGACTTCTAGGCTAACAAATTTTTGGCGTTGCTGATCTAAGCTATACCATTTGCCCTAAAGCGATTATCTTGATTGTCAAGTTTAATCTGTTTTAAAAGGCGATGCCTTTATGCGAAGCGGTATGCCACGGCACTAGCTTCGCGATCGCTAAATTAAAATTTCTTAGATTTTCGTACATCGCAATTTGACATCAAAGTTTTTTTGATGTTTAGGTATTAATGAATTCATTTAAAAATTGGTTAATTAGTTGCCAATCTTCATTAATAGCGATCGCCTTCCATCCCTCCTGTGGCTTCGAGTACAATTAATTCTGGTTGAATATTTTTTAGAGTTTGAACTAGGTTGTTGATGCCTACTTCATCATTTGTTACTTGAAATAACTTTGATGATGGACGGAGATAAACATCAAGGCTTTTCTGACAAACATCTATTTCTACCCATATGCGTAGCTATTGCTTTAGCATAAGCTTCTTGCTCAATAAGCTCAAGCGGGGCTTGTCCTTGCCGCACTGAGGAGAACCCCGCCAACGCTTTTTCGCGCTTCGCAAATAATCAGTAATCAGTAATCATTAGTCTGGTTGTATACCTGCACCCACAGGAGCGATCGACTTTAACTCTAATTCAGGAGTATCCTGTTCAATTTGGCGTAGATTCCACTCATTCTTAAATAACAGAACTGGTCTACCCCAATTATCCTTAACGGCGATCGCATTAAAGATCCGACCTGCTTTGGCTAAGGCGTCCCAGCCACCATGTACCCAGCGTGCCACACTATAGGGTAAAGGTTCAGTAGTAGTTTCGACGTTGTATTCATTTTGCATCCGAAACTGAACTACTTCGATTTGTAGTTGTCCTACCGCAGCTAAAATGGGGTCGCGTTTGAATTCATCAGTAGAATACATGACCTGCACTGCTCCTTCTTCACGCAATTCTTTAATGCCTTTTTGGAACTGCTTAAATTTAGATGGGTTAGGGTTTTTCAAGTAAGCAAATATTTCGGGGGAAAAACAGGGTATACCTTCGTATTCAATCTTCTTACCGTTATAGATGGTATCGCCGATCGCAAATACACCAGGATTATTGAGACCAATAATATCCCCAGGAAAAGCCTCATCCAACGATTCTCTACCTTGAGCAAATAGCTTTTGGGGACGAGATAGACGGACTGTTTTCCCTGTACGAGCGTGTTGTACCGTCATATCTTTTTCAAACTTACCAGTACAGACGCGCACAAATGCCACGCGATCGCGATGTTTGGGATCCATGTTTGCCTGAAGTTTAAACACAAACCCCGTAAATTCCTCGTAGGTAGGCTCAATTACGCCAATCGATGAGTTGTGGGATTCGGGCGGTTGGGCATACTCTAAAAAGGCTTTAAGGAATAGCTCTACCCCAAAGTTAGTCATGGCGCTACCAAAGAAAATCGGCGTCATTTTCCCTGCATGAACCTGCTCTAAATCAAAATCCATGCCAATTTCATCGAGGATTTCTAATTCTTCTTTGAGCTGGTAATAAAGCTCTGGTTCGAGTAAATCCTCAATTTGCGGATCTCCTAATTCAATTACTGTATCTTGAGCCGCTTTGCTACCGTGAGAACGTCTTTCAAACAGGTGTATCTTCCTTTGCCGACGGTCAAACACACCCTTAAAGCGATCGCCCATACCGATCGGCCAATTTACAGCATAAGTCTGCAAACCGAGTTCTTGCTCGATCTCGTCAATCAGCTCAAAAGCATCTCGACCAGGACGATCTAGTTTATTGACAAAAGTAAAAATAGGTAGCGATCTCAACTGACAAACTTCAAACAGCTTGCGAGTTTGTGGCTCTAAACCTTTAGCAGCATCAATCAGCATCACGGAATTATCCGCAGCAGCCAAGGTTCGATAAGTATCTTCACTAAAATCTTGGTGTCCAGGAGTATCTAAAAGGTTAATCTGAAACTGATTATAGATAAACTGCAACACTGTAGAGGTAATCGAAATACCCCTTTGTTGTTCCATTTCCATCCAGTCAGATGTCACTTTGCGCTGTTCTCGTCGGGCTTTAACCGCCCCCGCTTCATGAATTGCGCCCCCGTAAAGTAGAAGCTTTTCTGTGAGGGTAGTCTTTCCCGCGTCAGGGTGGGAAATAATCGCAAAGTTACGACGGCTGGATACAGCCTGTTCGATTTCAGTCTGGAGTTCTGCGGGCATGGAATACACTGGGCAACAATTGTTAAGAATATTATATCCTTTGTCAAGGATCTAAATCTTAGATCTCAACTTTGAAGTGGCTATAAGCTTTTAAAAGATGTTTTAATCAATATAGAATTAGAGGCTCTAACTTGGCACAAATTTCTTCGATTACCAAAGGCGGTGCTTCTTCAATGAACTTAATTTCTCTGGCTTGCCAATCAATACTTCTGAAATGATGAATTAAAACTACTCCTTTTGTTTGCATCTCTTCTGGCAACAAAACTTCAAAGCTAAATCCTTTAATTCTGCTGGTAATTGGGCAGACAAAAGCAAGAGAAGACATAGAATTAAATTGTTGGGGCGATATGATAATAGTAGGGCGATGTCCCGCTTGTTCTCTACCAGTACGGGGATTAAAATCTAACCAAACTATATCTCCACGGTGGGGTATATATTCTGCACTACCAAATTTCTTCACCCTCTACCTTGCCCCAATCGTATTCACCACTAAAATCTTCGCTGTTTGCTCCTGCTAGTAATTCTGCGAGAGTGTATTTTAGTTTTTCAGGAGTAATGACTAGATTATTTTCCGTCACTTTAATTGAAACAGTCATTCCTTCTTTCAAGTTGATTTGATCGCTTAAATTTTTGGGAATGCGGATTGCCAGACTATTTCCCCACTTGGCAACTGTTGACATCTTTGTTTTTCACTAAAATAAGTATCTACATTGTAGATTATTGTAGATTTTTTTGGCTCAATATGGCAAAAAGCCCTAAAGAATACGCCTTCGGATATGGTATAAACGATCGCTTTTGGCTCTACTGAATTTTCCAGCCTAATCTAGTTGGTTGCTGATAAATTTGCTTCAGAGTATTAATATCTCGTTCAGAAATAGCTGGGGGATTGCTTACCTGGGAGAAATAGAGAGCATCTTCTGCTTTTGGGCTATGTCCCCAGATTCCTAGTGCATGACCTAATTCATGGCGCATGGTAGCTAATAAAGATACTCCCGTAAAATTTGGGCTTACCTGGATCGTCATGCGTAAAGCGATCGCCACAGGATTTGCTGTTAAATAAAATTTGTAGTTGGTTTGGGCGGAAACTGCTCGGGGAATTTCATACAGTCCAGTATTAGGATTCAACTTGACCGCTCTTTCTGGTTGCGATCGCAATACTAAGATATCGGCTGTATTTCTTGCTGATACTTCTTGTAGAGGTAAATAAACGTTCCACTCGGCGATCGCTTTTCTGGCTGTCTCTGTCCACTGCTGAAAACGCTGATTGGCTGCGGTATTTTCTGGCGGTACAGAGTCTATATATATCTTCAGCGGAAACTGTGACCACACTAGATATCCTAAAGGCGTTGATTTAATCTCGTTAAAGTAATTTCCCTGGTTGTTTTGTTTCCAGGTGGCTAAAGACTGAGGTAAAGCATGAACTTTTGCTGGAGGTAGGTTAGAAGTGTCTTGGGGTTGTGAATGGACAGCCTGATGAGAAATTGCGACCATTAAGCAAATGGCGATCGCCAAGATAATCGTCGTCATCATGACCCGATCTATTCGCGATCGCCAAATTTGACCAGTTTTAGCCAGATTTCTGATCGGGGCAAACGGCGACGCGTTAGCTAATCCTTTAGGATGTTTACCCCGACGATAATTAAATACCCAATCTTTGATAAATTTCATCTAAGTTTTTCAGATGATGATTGGGATCGAAGCAGCTATCAATCTCTTCGGTGGATAAAGTCTTAATCACAGTTTCAGACTGAGAAATTAATTTACGGAAGTCGCCCTCGCTTTTGTTCCAGGCTTCATGAGCGCATCCTTGGACTACTCGATAGGCTTCTTCACGATTCATGCCTTTTTCGACCAAAGTAAGCATAACTCGCTGGCTAAAGATTACTCCACCATAGACATTCATATTACGCTTCATGTTTTCAGGATATACCAGCAGGTTTTTCACCAAGCCAGTAATCTCTTTGAGCATAAAGTGAGTCAGAATACAGCTATCAGGTAAAATTACCCGTTCGACGGAACTATGAGAGATATCTCGTTCGTGCCACAGGGCGACGTTTTCTAAGGCAGCTACAGCGTTGCCGCGAACAATCCGCGCCATTCCCGTTAATCTCTCCGAACGGATGGGATTACGCTTGTGAGGCATGGCTGACGAGCCTTTTTGGTTTTTAGCAAAGAATTCTTCTACTTCCAGAACATCCGTACGCTGGAGATTGCGAATCTCAACAGCAAAACGTTCGATCGAGGCGGTAAGTAAAGCTAGTTGCTGCACATAATCGGCATGGCGATCGCGAGAAATTACCTGGGTAGAAGCACAATCGGGTTCTAAACCTAGTTTTTGACAGGCGATCGCTTCAATCTGCGGATCTACGTTGGCATAAGTACCGACAGCACCAGAAATTTTACCTACGGCAATCTCTTTACGCAATCTGACGAGGCGATCGCGATTACGCAATACTTCCGCTAACCAACCAGCCAGCTTAAAGCCAAAAGTAATCGGTTCGGCATGAATACCATGCGATCGCCCAACCATTACGGTATAGCGATGCTGCTGTGCCTGATAACGAATTGCCTGAATTAATTCTTCGAGACGCTCTAAAATCAGATTCAGACTAACTACCATTTGTAGTGCTAGTCCTGTATCTAAAACATCAGAGCTAGTCAAGCCTAAATGAATATATCTTCCTGCATCACCAACATATTCATTAACATTGGTTAAAAAGGCAATTACATCATGACGCACTTCAGCTTCAATTTCTAGTACCCTTTGGGGGTCGAAATTAGCTTTCGCTTTGATCTCATCAACGGCTGCTTGAGGAGTATAACCAAGCTCTGCTTGTGCCTCGCAGACTGCTATTTCTACCTGTAGCCAGGTTTTGAGTTTATAGTTATCAGTCCAAATTTCGCCCATTTCGGGCAGAGTGTAGCGTTCAATCACAGTCTGTTCAGCAAAGTACAACTGTCAATTGTACAACTATGTTTGCCCATCTAAACTAAATCTATTTCTGAAGCTGGCAACAGGACTTGAACCTGCGACCGGCTGATTACAAATCAGCTGCTCTACCAACTGAGCTACGCCAGCACTAGAAATATATAATAGCAGACTATTTAACTAACTGGGATTTTTTTTAAGATTACATACCTAATCAAACTCTTACCCCTATACCATACTGCTTTCAATCGACCACCTTGCCAATTCGGTACGGTTATTTAAACTTGTTTTGTTGAGCATGTTAGAAACATGGCTTTCAATAGTTCGCTGACTAACGTTCAATTGAAGAGCAATCTCACGATTTGCCATGCCTTTGGCTACTAGTTGAACCACTTTGCTTTCTGTTGGCGTTAATTCAACGTTGTGGGGAACAACAATAGTTGGTGCGCCATCAAGACCTTTGGGGCGACCACTTTCCCAACGTTTGATTTGCTTGAGGGAAGACTCTACCTGAGCAACTAATTCTTCTGGTTCAAAAGGTTTAGACATATATACATCAGCACCTTCGTTCAGACCTTTAACTCGATCTTGACTTTGCCCTTTAGCAGAAAGAAACAACACAGGAATACGATTAGTTACAGGCTCTTGGCGAATATGCTTAACCAGAGTGTATCCGTCCATTTCTGGCATCATTACATCACAAATAATCATGTCTGGAACCAGATTATCCAGAAGTTCTAAGGCTTCTCGACCGTTTTCAGCCGTATCTACGTTGTAGCCTCTAAATTCAAGGTAGTCTTTTACCAGTAAAATTAAGTTGGGATCGTCATCTATGAGCAGCAGTTTTTTATTGTCTTTCGGGGAGTTGTCTTTCATAAGTATTAATGCTTAGTTTTTGGCTTAGGTATGGTTTGACGCACTAATGGCGCATAACTATTTATATTTAAGTCTGGAAAGAATCGCTGAGTAAATAAACTTAAGAATATGTTAATTACAGTAGAAATCAACAATAGCTGATTTACTGAGTTTATGGTGAAATTACACAACTCCTAATTTAACCTTAATTTTAGTTTTCGACATCCTTTTAAGAGTAAATATTTAGAACCAGTCTCAATATTTACTCCAGTCTCTTAATTTTTTAAAATATAAATGCAACACGATCTCTAAAAAAAATATTTCAGATTAAATCTAGTTCAATAATTTTATTGAATTTATTTAAGCTAAACAAGATTAATTAGTAGAAAAACATAATAATATTGATTCATTGCACTTACTTTATTGCTCATCGTCATGGTTACTTTTACAGAACAATTCAATACCATAATTAAATCGCGTCGCTCAACTAAGCCAAGACTATTCAACGGTAAGAAAATAGATGACGAGATTATTTGGCAGATCTTGGAAAATGCTAATTGGGCGCCTAATCACGGTTTAACTCAGCCTTGGAGATATCAAGTTTTTACTGAGGCAGGATTAATTAAATTAGCAGAATTTCAGGCGACTTTATATCAAAAAACTACTGACCCCGAAAAGTTTAAGCCTGAGAAATATACAAGAATGAAAAGCAATATTCTTCAATCTTCTCATGTAATTGTTATCTGCATGGAACGACAAAAATCCGAAAAAATTCCTGAAATAGAAGAGATAGAAGCTGTAGCATGTAGTGTGCAGAATATGGCGTTAACCGCAGCAGCTTACGAAATTTGTAGCTTTTGGGGATCTGGTGGGGTGACCTATACGCCTGAACTAAAAGAATTTTTGGGACTGGGAGAAAAAGATCGCTGTCTCGGTTATTTATATTTAGGTTATAGCGATAATCCAGCTACAACCAGTCATCGTAATTCCATCAAAGAAAAGACAATCTGGATTGCACAAAATGCATAAATCAATAGTTTTGACTCAAAAAATTAATAACTAATTAATAGACAACATATTTAATAATTCTGCTTCACTCAGTTGGGCGATCGCTAGTTGTTCAGCCTTAGCTAGTTTTGAGCCTGCATTTTCTCCTAATAATAGATAGTCGGTCTTTTGGCTAATTGAGCCTGTAACCTTGCCTCCCGCCTGTTCGATCAGTTTTTTGGCCTCATCACGTTTGAGGGTGGGTAGAGTGCCTGTAATGACAAAAGTTTTACCTGAGAAAATTTGGTCAGTTTTGTGGGTAGAAGTTTTACTGGCTGAGTCAAACTGTAATCCTGCCTCTTGCAATTGTCGAATCAAGGTTTGGTTAGCAGGGATTCTCACCCACTCAAATACAGACTGGGCAATTTCTGCACCAATGCCATACACTGCTTCGATAGATTCAAAAGAGGCTTGGGACAACTGTTCAATGGTCGAAAAATTTTCCGTGAGGATCTTGGCGTTAGTACTACCGACATAACGAATACCCAAACCGTATAAAAGTCGGTCATAAGTTTGATTTTTCGATTCGGCGATCGCCTTGACTAAATTCTCGGCTGATTTTGTCCCCATGCGTTCTAAACTAGCTATTTGAGCAACGGTAAGAGAATAAAGATCCGCAACAGAAGTAACTAAATTATGCTTCAGCAATAAAATTACCATTCTTTCGCCTAAACCCTTAATATCTAGGGCATTACGAGAAGCCCAGTGAATAATACTCCCGCGCAAAATTGCTGGACAAGAGAGATTGAGACAACGGGTAACAGCTTCGGTTTTAGGACGTATCAAAGGAGAACTACACTCAGGGCAATCGCGAGGCATTTGATAGGGAACGGTATTAGTAGGACGCAGATCGGGTAAAACTCTGACTACTTCAGGGATAATCTCCCCTGCCTTACGAATAATTACCGTATCGCCAACGCGAATATCCAGTTCGGCAACGCGATCGCTATTATGTAAAGTCGCTCGTTGTACCGTAGTCCCTGCCAGCTGTACAGGCTCCATTACTGCCATTGGTGTCACTGCCCCTGTACGCCCCACATTTACGATAATATCTTTCACAATCGTGGGGGTTTCCTCCGCAGGATATTTTAAGGCGATCGCCCAACGGGGAAACTTTTGGGTAAATCCTAGCTGCTGCTGTAGTTGATAGTCGTTGAGTTTTACCACCACTCCATCAGTCATATAGGGTAAAGTCTTTCTCCCCGTATCCCATTTCTGAAAATACGCCTCGACTTCTGCTAAAGAATTACATAGTTGACGATGAGGATTAACTAAAAACCCCATTTGCTGAAGTAATTCTAGAGACTCCCACTGTGAACTAATAGCTTGATTTTCAGCATGTAGAGTATAGGCAAAGAAATTGAGCTGACGTTGGGCGACGATTTTAGCATCTAACTGACGCAGTGTTCCCGCAGCAGCATTACGGGGATTAGCAAATAAAGCCTCTCCAGATTTGCTTCTTGCTTGATTAATTGCTGCAAATACCTTTAAGGGTAAAAATGCTTCACCTCTGACTTCTATTCTTTGGGGTGGGTGATCTAGGCGATCTAAATTTAACTTTAAGGGAATGCTGCGAATAGTCCTGATATTTTGGGTAATTTCTTCTCCTGTAACTCCATCACCACGGGTTGCGCCTCTAACTAAAATACCGTTTTCATAGGTGAGAGCGATCGCACTACCGTCAATTTTTAATTCACAAACGTAGCTGAATTCTGGGATAGTTTCTAGCTGTTTTTGCCAACGAGTTGACCATTTAGCCAACTCCCGCTCATTAAAAGCATTTTCTAAACTATACAGAGGAATATTATGTTTGACGGAGTTAAATCGAGTAACAGGGCGATCGCCGACTCTTTGGGTAGGACTATCGGCAGTAATTAATTCTGGATACTCGGTTTCTAGATCCTGTAGCTGGCGATATAGTTGGTCATACACTCCATCTTCCATAATTGGACTATCCATGACGTAATAGGCATAACCCGCTTTTTGCAACTGTTCTCTTAGTTGGAAAACTTTTTCTTTGGTTTCTGGGGTAATAGTCATAGTGTTTGGTTGACAGAGGTAATTCGAGGGATCGGTAGACCTATAAATTTAATTTGGCGTTGCTGATTAAGTAATGCTATACAAAGGATTAATGCTCGCAGCTATAAGCTATAAGCACAGGGCTTACGCCCCAAGCGCGAAGTGCGCTTGCCCCGAAGGGGCTGTAGATTTTAATCAATTTTTACTTTTCGGTAGGGAAACAAAATATTTTATAAGCATTACGCATTCATCAACACCCTTAATTTTAATTACTGATGTTACGCACCTGCTAATTTACTCTCTAGTTTTTACGTAGGGGTTTTAGAAATCTACTACCTACTACCTACTACCTGCTACCTGCTTACCTGCTAACCATGAAGCCGATCACCTAATTGTCTATCGCTAATTTTGTACGGCTATAAAACGATGGGAGGTTCAATCTTGCTCAAATTCTACTGATTCTAATTGCGCTTCTTTAGTTTGCAATACGGTTGGAGATTGAAGGGTTGTATGAGTTTCTGCTGAATCATCTAGCTGTAATAGTTTTCTAGCTTCGTCAGCAGCCAAAGGACGACCAAACCAATATCCTTGTAGATGATGGCAGTTTAAACTGCGCAATAATTCTACCTGTTCTTTAGTTTCTACACCTTCAGCAACTATCCTCAGATTAAAACCTTTGCCGATCTCAATGAGTGCAGTAACAATTGCCAAATCTTGTGGACTGTCGGTAAGCTGCTGAACTAGAGCGCGGTCTATTTTTAGAGTATCGAGGGGAATTTGCTTGAGATATTCTAAAGCAGAGAAGCCGTTAGTAAAGCCATCTACAGCAATCTTGATTCCTAAAGACTTTAATTGACTAATCAGATATCGGCTATGGTCAATATTATCTATTAAAGTTGCAGCATTGACTTCTACCTCTAACAAACTAGCGTCAAAATCTGTTTCTGAAAGTATTTCAGCAATTTTTTGTGGGAGATCTGATTGTTGAAATTGAACTAAGGAAAGGCTGACAACAATTTTAGAACAAGGCATTGCTTGAGTTTGCCACTGCTTATTTTGAATACAGGCAGTACGAATTGTCCATTCGCCAATCGGCACAATGAGCTTGGTTTTTTCAGCTAATCTAATAAAGTTTCCTGGTGCGACTAAACCTAGTTCAGGATGTTTCCATCGCAGCAAAGCTTCTATAGCTTCCATTTTACCACTGTCAATATTGATTTGTGGTTGATAGTAAAGCTCAAATTCTTCTTGCTCTATAGCCTGCTGTAATAGGCTTTCTAACTCTAAAGCGACTAAGGCTTGTGAGTTCATGGCATCATCATAAAACTGGTAATCAATTTTATTTTTGCTAGCTCGTTCAAGAGCGGTATTCGCACTAGCCATTAAAATTTCAGGATCGATTCCATCTTGAGGATAGACAGCAATCCCCGTCACACTACTAATCGAGGCTTTAGTTTTGCCAAGGGTAAAAGACTGATGGGTTGATTGATTAACTCGTTGGGCAATTTTAGTTACTTCTTCAATATCGCTAACGTGTGATAGTAACAGCGCAAATTTATCTTCCTGCCAACGAACTACCGTATCTCCTGCTCGTAAACAGGTATCTAATCTTTTTTCTAAAGCTACTAGTAATTTTTCGTAGTTTTCCTCACCAATGCTGGCATTTATGTTGGGCAGAAAATCTAGTTTACAGAATAAGATCGCTAATAATTTTTGACTTCTTTTAGCATTAGCGATCGCTGTTAATAGCTGTTGATTAAATAACTCTCTTTTGAATAATTCATTCGTTACTTGTTCGATAGTATTTACGGGAGCCTTGGGTTGTGAACTACGAATAATCAAACAAATACTTTCTTGTGATTCAAATTTGACCATGCTTATTTGAATCTGAGCTGGAATTAAATTGCTGTCTTTATGGCGTAAGTAGTATTCTCCTTCAAAACTATTATTTTCGGCAATTATACTTTTAATTACTAAAGCAAACTTTTCTGATTTATCGACTAATTCATAGATATTCATCTGCAATAATTCGGCAGTAGAATATCCCAGGATTTTGCTAGAAGCAGGATTTGCTTCAATAATCTGTTTGGTAGCAGATTCAACTAAAATAATACTTTCAGAAATTTGCTCACTGATCCGACTATAAAAAGTTTTAACCTGCTGTAATTCTTGCTCTATTTGCTTTTGCTGAGTAATATTAGTTAAATAGCTGCGAATTACTCTTTTTTCTGGTAGATAATAAGCTGTTTGCTGAAAAGTTGATTGGTTGATGGTAACTTCACGACTAATTATATTGTCATGTCCCTGATGATATTGATTCACCAAGTTATTCAATAAGGGGTGATTTAATTTACGATGGTGAATATCCTGAAAGTTAATTATTCCAGCGGAATTAATATAGGTAATATTGCCATAAAGATCGCTCTCAATGATTGGTTGAGGACTTAACTCGGCTAATGTAAGCTGTATAGAATTATCGAGAGGTTTTTCGGTTTTTGGCGGTGTTTTTTGCTCTGAAGATTCATCTAAAGATACAACTGTTTCTTTATTGACCAAGATATCTGGCTGGACTACTGGAGCAGGTGTAGCAGAAAGAAGTGCTAAATTTTCTTCATTTGATGGGGCAGCATTTTTTGGTGGATCAGTGGAGATTTTATAGCTGACTGATGCATCTCCGCTAAAATGTATTACATCTCCAGACTGCAATTCATGAACTAAAGCTTTTTTACCATTAATATAAATACCGTTTCGACTCCTATTACCTTGCAGATCTCCATCCAAAATCCAATAGGAGCATTGATTAGTTTTCTGGTCTGTTCTCCTGAGTATAGTAGCATGATTGCGAGAAGTTTTCTGACATGAAAGAACAATATCATTACTAGAATGACGACCAATAGAATAGGTGGCAGCATCAAGCTGAATTTCTCTAACAAAAGATGGATCTTCAATTAATAATAGATGATGTATCTGCTCTAAATCCATTTTTTGAGTTTGATTATAATTGGTATTCATATTGTTATAATTGACATTAAAAACTAATTTTTAATCCAATATTTTGCTAATAAGAAAGCTTGAATAGTTAAAATATAAGAAATAAAAAATCAAGATTTATACATAATTTGCTAAGAAAAAGAAAGCTATGTAGTAACAAAGCTCAAATATGATAATTTAGCTTATATTAGGCTTATTTTTCTTATTCACTGAGATAGATCTAAAGTATTAATACTAATAAAATTATTGCTTGTATGAGAATACGTCAAGATCTAAGCTTGAATTAAAGTCACCTGATAAAAATCTATTTTAGTTGAGACTTTACTTTTTGGTGTCAAATTAATCAATCTATACCCAGTACTAGATTAACTAATGAAATTTAAAAATTAGCGAAACTAGTAAAATTGCGGTTAGACAATTCTCTATTTACGACCTAGGCTGGAAGAAACAAAATAAGTTGTTAATTCATGTTAGCAAGGGTTTGGAGTGCAGCGATCGCTGGTATTGACGCTATCAAGGTGGGAGTGGAAGTTGATGTGTCAGGCGGATTGCCAAAAATTATCGTCGTGGGATTACCCGATGTGGCAATTCAGGAATCGAGAGAAAGAGTTAAAGCAGCTTTGAAAAATGCTAACTTTGCTTTTCCCGTGCGTAAGATTGTGATCAATTTAACACCTGCGGATCTGCGCAAAGAAGGGCCTTGCTTTGACCTGCCGATCGGCGTGGGTATTTTGGCTGCATCAGAACAAGTAGATCCCCAATTGTTAGGCGATTATCTGTTCTACGGCGAAGTTTCCCTTGACGGTACACTGAGGGCAGTTTCAGGCGTTTTACCGATCGCCGCCGCAGCCTCAAAAATGGGTATTGCAGGACTTATTTTGCCCGTGGGGAATGCCCAGGAAGCAGCAGTAGTTAATGATATTAAGGTTTATGGATTTGCCAACCTCAGACAAGTTGCCGACTTTCTTAACCAGCCAGATAAATATCAGCCTGTAATTGCCGAAAATCCGTTAGCTAAAAAGCGATCGCTCCATCATATTCCCAACCTTAAAGAGGTTAAAGGGCAAATCCAAGCCAGACGTGCTTTAGAAATCGCCGCAGCAGGGGGACACAACTTAATCTTAATCGGACCTCCAGGGAGTGGTAAAACCATGCTAGCTCAGCGCCTTCCAGGAATTTTACCCAATCTTTCCTTTGATGAAGCTTTAGAAGTTTCTCAGATCCATTCTGTTGCTGGACTGCTCAAAGATTGTGGTGAATTGGTTACCGAAAGACCGTTTCGTAGTCCTCACCATTCGGCTTCAGGGCCATCGTTGGTTGGGGGTGGTAGTTATCCACGTCCTGGAGAAATATCCTTAGCTCACAAAGGCATACTTTTTTTGGACGAACTCACCGAATTTAAGCGTAACGTTTTAGAATATCTGCGCCAACCTTTAGAAGATGGACAGGTGACAATTTCCCGCACCCGTCAATCGGTAATTTTTCCCGCTCAATTTACCTTGGTTGCTAGTACAAATCCCTGTCCCTGTGGCTATTTTGGCGATCCGATTCAGCATTGCACCTGTTCCTCTCGTCAAAGAGAAAATTACTGGGCAAAGCTATCTGGCCCACTAATGGACAGGATCGATCTGCAAGTAGCAGCAAACCGTCTTAAACCCGAAGAAATGCTCAAACAAACCACAGGAGAAGACTCCGCCATAGTTCGTCAAAGAGTTGTCGCTGCCCGTAAGCTGGCTGAAATACGTTTTGGGAATGAACCAGGAATAAGCTGTAATGCAGAAATGCGATCGCATCACTTAAGAGAGTTTTGTATTCTAGATGATACTAGTCGCAACCTACTCGAAGGAGCAATTAGGAAGCTAGGCTTATCCGCTAGGGCGATGGATCGGGTGCTGAAGGTATCGCGCACGATTGCTGACTTGGCAGGCGATCGCGATTTACAAAGTAACCATCTAGCTGAAGCTATTCAATACCGCACTATAGATCGAATGCAATAGGCAAAGTATTAGTTAACTCCTAAGAAACAAATTAATCTGCTGAGGCTGGGAAAGGGGAAAAGGGAAAGGGTAAAAGGGAAAAGGGAAAATTAGTTCAATTGATGAATAGTAACCAAAACCACAGATGATTTTGCTTAACTAATAGAGTATTAAACAATATTCAAGCATTACTTAGTTGAGTAAATTAGATGGAAATAGGTGTTCCTAAAGAAACCAAAGACCAAGAATTTCGCGTGGGTTTAACCCCAAATAGTGTTCAAGTATTATCGAGAAACCATACGGTATTTGTCGAAACCAATGCAGGACAAGGTTCGGGCTTTAGCGATCGCGAATATCAGCAGGCGGGAGCTAAAATTATTACTGATGCTGCCGAAGTTTGGTCTAAAGAAATGGTGGTAAAAGTAAAAGAGCCTTTGAGCAGTGAATATAAATATCTGCAACCAGATCGACTGCTGTTTACCTATCTTCATCTAGCAGCAGATCGCTCTTTAACTGAAGCCTTAATCAATTCTGGCATAACGGCGATCTCCTATGAAACTGTAGAGCTAGATAATGGTATCTTGCCTTTGCTAACTCCCATGAGCATTATTGCAGGACGTTTATCAGTCCAGTTCGGCGCTAGATATTTAGAAAAGCAGCAAGGCGGTAGAGGAGTTTTGCTGGGAGGTGTGCCAGGAGTCAGCCCTGGTAAGGTAGTTATCTTAGGTGGTGGTGTTGTTGGTACGGAAGCAGCGAAAATTGCCGTGGGGATGGGGGCCAAAGTCCAAATTATTGATATTAATGTCGAACGTCTTGGTTACCTAGAAAGTCTATTTGGTTCACGGGTAGAGTTACTTTATAGTAAGGCTGCTCAAATAGAACAGGCGGTTGAAGATGCAGATTTACTCATTGGCGCAGTGCTGGTGGTGGGTAAAAAAGCACCTACTTTAGTATCTCGTCAGTTAGTTACTCAGATGCGTCCCGGTTCAGTCATTATCGACGTGGCTGTCGATCAGGGTGGCTGTATCGAAACCCTGCGCCCAACCTCTCATACAGAACCAACATACGAAGAAGCAGGTGTGGTTCATTTTGGCGTACCCAATATGCCTGGGGCTGTTCCTTGGACAGCTACTCAAGCTTTAAATAATAGTACTTTGCCCTATGTAGCACAGTTAGCCAATCATGGTCTATCAGCTTTAGCCAACAATCAGGCTTTAGCCAAGGGATTAAATATTAAGCAGGGACAAATTATTCATCCTGCAGTCCAAGAAGTTTTTCCCGATCTAGTTTGATTAAACAGATAAAATAAGAAATGATTAATGTTATAGCAACTGGAGCGATCGCGAGTGATAGCAAAACCAGACTGGTTAAGGGTCAAAGCACCGCAATTAGAAAGAGTCGGCACGGTTAAAGAAATCCTGCGGGATTTGTCTTTAAATACTGTTTGTGAAGAGGCATCATGCCCCAATATCGGAGAATGTTTTAGCGTTGGCACAGCGACTTTTCTGATTATGGGCCCTGCCTGTACTCGCGCTTGCCCCTATTGTGATATTGATTTTGAGAAGAAACCCCAGGCTCTCGATCCTAATGAGCCATTACAGCTAGCCGAAGCAGTACACCGTCTCAAGCTCAATCATGTTGTAATTACCTCAGTCAATCGGGACGATCTCCCTGATGAGGGCGCATCGCAGTTTGTGCGCTGTATTGAGTCAGTTAGGAAGATATCACCCCAAACTACCATTGAACTGTTAATTCCCGATTTATGTGGCAACTGGAATGCTTTAGAAATTATCTTGGCTGCTCAACCTGATGTTTTAAATCACAACACCGAAACTATTCCCCGACTTTATAAACGGGTACGTCCTCAAGGAAATTATCAGCGATCGCTTGAACTTTTACAACAGGCACGCAAAATAGCTCCTTGGGTATACACTAAATCTGGCATCATGGTTGGTTTGAGTGAAACTGATGCCGAAGTACGAGCAGTAATCCAAGATTTGCGAGATGTGGACTGTGATATTTTAACCATTGGACAATATCTGCAACCTTCCCAAAAACATCTAAGTGTCCAAGATTTTATTACTCCCGAACAGTTTCATGCTTGGCAAAAATTTGGAGAATCAATTGGCTTTTTGCAAGTCGTTTCTAGTCCCCTAACTCGTAGTTCTTATCATGCAGAACAGGTTAGAGCCTTAATCCAGCTTTATCCTCGCCAGAAACCTCATATTTCTCCAGTATAATTACTGACACGAAACTCAATATTTGCTTACTTGAAACCGCAGATTAAAAAACGGTTTCTTTTTTTTCACTTTTTGCAGGAACTCGCTAACAAATGCTCTGTATTCATTGCGCACTAAGTAGTTGAACCTTGAATATAGTCAATTTAATTAGGCGCTTTTTTGGCTAGTTATGTAAAGAAATGTAAAGTTTTTTCGATTAAGGGAACTTTAAATAGGGTAGATCCTTCCACACACCATAAGCAATATTTGATAGCTTCCTCAATATTTAAGTGATTAAAACAACAGCTAATTAGCCGTATAATCACGCAAAAGAGCGCCGACAAACTGAAAAACAGCCAAACAATACTTCAGTTTATGTTCATTTTAAAAATGAATTGGGCAATCTATTTGAAGAGGAGGAAGTTACGCCCACAACCTTCACTTGAGTCGTCATTACCATGATCCCTATGCTTGCTAATTCTTCGTATACTGAAACCGACGGAAACAATTTTTCTCCTGACATGGAGCTAAATTTAGACACGGAAATCGATCTTGACAAAGATAGCGCTCATAAATTGAGCGAAGAACTAGTTGAACTTGATTTAGATAGTGCCGATCCTGATACGATTGCTCGAAGAGGCAGTCGCACTACTACCGATTTAGTTAGACTATATCTCCAGGAAATTGGTAGAGTTCCTTTGTTAGAAAGAGACGAAGAAGTTTCTGAAGCTCAAAAAGTACAGCGCCACATTCATATCGTCGAAGAACGAGCTAAAGCTGCTGAGGCAGGCAACGCTACTTTACAAGAATTTATTAAGCTAGTTGATGTCCACGATCGCTTGGTAACTCAGCTCAGTCATCGTCCCTCAATCAAAAGATGGGCAATGTCAGTGGGAATGGAGATTCCTGTACTCAAAGAAAAATTAGCGGTGGGGAAACAAGCTTGGGCAGAAGTAATTAAGTGTGATGTCAAAGAATTAGATAAAATTCAAAAGAATGGTATTCATGCCAAGGAACATATGATTAAGGCGAATTTACGCCTGGTTGTTTCTGTAGCTAAAAAGTATCAAAATCGTGGTTTAGAATTACTCGACCTCATTCAAGAAGGAACTCTGGGTTTAGAACGAGCAGTAGAAAAGTTTGACCCCACTAAAGGCTATCGTTTTAGCACCTATGCCTACTGGTGGATTCGTCAGGGTATTACCAGAGCGATCGCTACTCAAAGCAGAACTATTCGCCTTCCTGTCCATATCACGGAAAAGCTCAACAAGATTAAAAAAGCCCAACGTAAAATTTCTCAAGAAAAGGGACGTACACCCAAAATTGAGGATCTGGCTAAAGAGTTGGACA
Source organism: Pleurocapsa minor HA4230-MV1 (assembly GCA_019359095.1). Taxonomy (NCBI): domain Bacteria; kingdom Bacillati; phylum Cyanobacteriota; class Cyanophyceae; order Pleurocapsales; family Pleurocapsaceae; genus Pleurocapsa; species Pleurocapsa minor. Next base: position 132,198 of record JAHHHZ010000030.1, read on the forward strand.
TGACAGCAGCGCAAATCCGCGAAGTCTTATTGCGTGTACCTCGCTCAGTTTCTTTGGAGATTAAAGTAGGTAAGGAAAAAGATACTGAGTTAGGTGACTTATTAGAAACCGAAAGTGCTTCTCCTGAAGAAACCCTAATGCGAGAGTCTCTACAAAAAGATTTACATTATCTTCTATCAGAATTAACTAGTCGCGAACGCGAAGTAATCCAAATGCGGTTTGGATTTGGGGGAGAAAAGCCCTTTTCTTTGGCGGAAATTGGTCGTTGTCTAGAATTATCTCGCGAACGAGTTAGACAAATCGAAGCAAAAGCATTACAAAAATTACGCCAACCACGGCGCAGAAATTTAATTAGAGATTACTTAGAGTCTCTCAGCTAAGTAAATTAGCAAATTAGCAAGCAATTAAACAATTAATTTAATTTGGATTTGGGTTAGGCATTGCCTGACCTTTTTTATTTGGAATGACTGTAGATGAAAAATAAATATTGCCTCAATGGCGTTTTTTAAACAGCTTATGGGAACTATAAAGATTACAGTTATCAGCTAGTTGCCATGCCTAGAAAAGCAGACGAATACGCAGTTCATATTTTAATTGCTGGCGGTCATCGAGAAGAAGTTCGCTTTAGTACCGTTCAAGAGTTCCAAAAATGGTACAGCACTGAGTTAATGACAAAATCCGATTCCGCCGAGTTTATTAATGTGCCGATTAAAAACATTCAGGGCGAATATATGGTGCTTCGCCCTCAAAGTGTCTTGGCTATTCGGGTAGAACCTGTATTTCTAGGTAGTGTCGAAAGATTTTAAAATTGTTCTTTAGTTTTAATTCAGAGCAGCTAGTTGAGAAATCAATTAACTGCTCTTTTTCTTATTTCTTATTTCCTATCATTGCCTGATCAAGCAATATTTTTCTACGAATATTATCGCGACCTTGGCTGAACTTGATGTATATCAATAGTTGGAATAAACCATAGCAAAACTTTACTCCAAAACAAATTTTACTTAAGTACATAATTTTGCTATATTAGTATTTGTATTAAATATGTCAGAGTAGCTCAGTTGGTTAGAGCATCGGACTCATAAGCCGAGGGTCGGGAGTTCAAGTCTCCCCTCTGACACTTTGAAAAGCAAGGCGTAGAGCCAATGGTAGCAATGGTTAAGAGTTTTTAGCAGTATTATGAAAACTCTTAAAACCGACCAAATACTCTTAAAAATGATCTAAAATTAGATCAAATTTAGATCAGTTTTAGAGCTTGGATAAGTTAGCCATTCTTCTAGAGAAAGCCAACAGTAGGCTTAAGACCTCAAACTCTGGAATCAAGATATTTAAACGAGGTCAGAAATTATCACTCAGGGGAATGCTTCCCCCAAAGAAAGGGAAAGATAAAGATTCTCAGCAGATTGTTAGTCTAGGGGTTTATTGCAATGCGCCGGGAATTCAAAGCGCAGAAAAACAAGCCCAAAAGCTAGCAAGTCAATTAGCCTTAAAAGAATTTAGGTGGGATGAATGGGGTAGTAGTCAATCAAAAAATCGCGATCGCTCTGGTTACTGGATTGAAGAGTTTGAAACGGACTATTTCAACCGTAAAGAGAGAAACAAGCAAAGTCAAACTACTTGGGATACTGACTACAATCATATTTTTAAAAGACTTGACCCCGATGAAACACTAACGAGAGAAGCACTAATTCAATTGGTTTTAACTACTGACCCAGATACTAGACAACGACAAAGGGCAGTAATGGCAGCTAGTAGCCTGGCTAAGTTTGCCGAGATAGAAGTTGATTTAGGAAGATATAAGGGAAATTATTCTTATTTAAAAAATAACCATCGGATACTGCCAACCGAGGAAGAAATCATTAAATATTATTGGTCAATTCCTAACCCACATTGGCAACGTGTCTTTGGATTAATGGCTGCTTATGGTATATCGAATCACGAGCTGTTTCATGTTGATTTGGATAGCTTGCTTCAGCCACCAGGACATTTGGTTTCTAGGTACAGAAAAAAACATTATGGTGTTCGTAGAATCTACTGTTTATATCCTGAATGGTATGAAGATTGGGAATTGTATAAACATGTAGATTTACCACGGGTCACGGGAAAAAATAATCGCGATTTAGGGCATAGAGTAACTACGCAATTTAGAAGATACAACTTGTGTAAAGCTGGAGATTTACGCCACTGTTGGGCAATTAGAGCAATGAGTTTTATTCCCGATTCAATGGCAGCGAGAATGATGGCTCATGAAATCCAGGTACATAACAAGACTTACAAAAGATGGATAGATAAACATGACGAAGACAGATTTTATCAATTGCTAATTAATAGGTCAGATAGACCTAAACCCCCGACTGTCTAAGGTTTTATACGAGGGCAAAAATAATTTCTATTTTCAAGGATAGGAAAGTAAATTAAGTTCTGAGATAAAACGATAATCTTTTTGATTTTTGCTAAGTAAAGGTATATTAGTTACTATTGCAGTTGCTGCAATTAATCCATCTGGAATTAGTAAACCATGACTTAGACGGTGCAGGCTCAATAGTTCAACTGCCTTCTCGGAGATAGATTCATTAACTTTGATAATTGCATAATATCGCAGAAACTTTTCAAGATTTTGTAATTCTGTTTTGTTCCGACAGCCAACAATTAACTCCATTTGAGTAATGGTACTAATAGCTAAAATTGAGTTGTTTGCTGCTGATTGAAGGCGATTAATAGCAACTGGAATTCCTCTACTAACATCGATTAGGATATCTGTATCAATTAAAAGCTTTTGTTTCACTTTAACTTGTCCATTCTTGCTGCCTTACCTGACGTACCCACTGACTACTATCCTCCATATCCTCCCGATCTTTCCACATACCCACAAAAGGTTCATCCTGGGGATTAGATAGTTTGATTTCCGTAGATAAAGTCTGAACTTGCAACTTTTGTTCGAGATTTATTCTCTCTTCTGTTGTCAAAGAACTAATTATCTGTACTAAAGAATCAATTAATTTTGTGTTCATCATTCTTTTTCGCTGATCAAAGCTTACTTAATTTATTGTATTGATTAAAATCAGCAATTTCTAAATTACGTTTGATGTGAATTAGAAGTTGCTGATTGATAGATTTAAACTCTCAAAATATAGATTAGATAGTGAAAGCTGTCTAAATAGAGAGTTGAGATTCATAGGGCGTTTTTACTTTCGTCGGTAAACCCTTTTTACTCGGCTCTCTCACTTTACCTCAAAACATTACAAAAAACCACAAAAACTATTAATAAATGTAATATTAGTAGTGTGATAGGATAATGGTCTCTATTTATATCTATCGTGGCTAGATCAACATTGTCAGACAAATCTCTATCAGAATTAATCAAGAAAGCAAGAGAGGGTAATAATCTCACCCAAACAGCTTTTGGTAGTTTTTTTAAACCTTCCATAGCTCAACCTACGATAGCGAGATGGGAAAAAGGAGATCTGTTGCCAAATCGAAAGCATTTTCCAAAAATAGCTTCATTGTTAAACATTACATTGGAAGAATTTTGCGAACTCATTAGCAAGCAATTAAGCGAAGAGGGCATTATTTTTCCTGGCATGGATGATTGGGTTTATATTCCAAATAAGCGTCATTTAAATACTCTTAATAAAGGTGTGAAGTCGTGGAATCGCTGGAGAGAGAAAAATTATCGAGTGATACCTCAACTATCTGGTGCAAAACCAAAAGAAGATTATTTAGACGAAATAGATCTTCACCATGCTGATTTAAAGGGTTCATTTTTACAAAACAAATCTCTAAGAGCTTCAAAGCTTAGAGGAGCTATTCTTTGTGAAGCAAATTTGAGTAATGCAAATTTAAGCGATGCCGATCTTTTAGGAGCAGACCTTATTGGCGCAAATTTAACTGGAGTTAACCTGACAAATGCAAATTTATGGGGAGCTAATTTAAGTGAGGCAATTCTTGTAGATGCTATTTTATGTGATGCTAATTTCAAACAGGCAGATTTAAGTAATGCAGATCTGACTCATGCTGATATGAGAGAAGCTAATTTTAACCGAGCAAATTTTGAATATGCAATTCTCAAATATTGTTTCATCTATGGAATATCTAATTGGAATATCAACTTAAATAAAGCAGTTCAAAAGCAACTATGCATTTGTCCAAATAAAGTGGAGTCTATATATGTAGATCGGATGGAAAATGCAGTTATTAAATCATTAGAAATAGATAATAATGATGTTCCAGAAATAGTAAAATTTGCAGGTGAATTACAGACTGCAATTAGTAAAAGTAAATCTAGCTTCAAAGAGAAATTGAATAAGTCACAAAATCATAAAGGAGTTAATAGTGAAACTTAAAACTAATTCTATTCTAGGAGAAATCAAGATTGAGTCGAATGAAAGCTGCAATATAACTAGATGTATCTATCATTTCCAGCCATCAGATTTTTTACCCCTTTACTGTTTGCTTAGAATATTTGAGTTTAAGTCCAAAACCATAGTCATTGCTAGTCAGTTAAAAGGCGTAATTCTTTGGGATGAAATTTTAATCGAAAATATTATTGAAGATTTTGAGCTGAATTGTGAAAATTTATACTGGATAAATCATGTAGGTTTATTTAGTGACTATATGCCAATAAAAGAAAGATTTTTGCACACCATTTTCTCTTTTAGAAAAAAATCTATATTTTCTCAGATAAAAATAGATCTACAAGAAGAGAAGAAAATCGACTAAAAGGAGATTATATAGTTTACTGAAATTATATTTAGAACCTACTTTAGACTCTTTGAAATTAAGTTATGAAAAAGAAAAGCTCATCTTTGAGTCAGAATCAAAAACTTTGCGTGGAGCACTTTTTTACCAACCACAATCTAACTATTGTAAATTTTCTCCTTTAAAGGAATTTTCATACAGATCTGAAAAATTAGCAATACCATACATAGAAACGTATAATGTTGAAACTGAATTTGTAATTTGCATTTGCTTTGATATGGATCAGAGCATTTGTGGTATTTTTCCTAAATGATGGATTCTTGTCGTAGCAATAGTTTCAATTGAAGCTAAATAGTTTGTCTGAGTCAGTCGGCGGAGCGAATCGGGCATGGGAAGAGATCTAGAATCTTAGCATTCCCTGTGCGAGCCATCGCAGCCCGACGACTGGCAACTATCTAATCCTCCAAATCTCGCCACTGATCTTGAATATTGTGATCTGTAGATGAATTTGGTAACGAAACAAACCTTCTGGCACGAGCAGCAAATTTCTTAGGCTTGAGCTTAACAGGAGCGCAATCTTGAGCAATCTTGAGATAGCCATAAAGGTCGCGGAGGTTAGCCAATTCATCAGGCATCACAGCATAACTCTCTCGTAACTGTTCATTAAAGCTATCTGTTCGACTATTACCGCTGCTACCAGAACGACGAGAGCGACTATGATTCTCTGCTGTGTAGCGAAATTCTTGCTTACCGATAATCTTCGCCATAGTTTCTGCTGTCTGAGGGTCGGCACAATTTAAAATTAACTTAGTCTTTGTTCCCTGCAAAATAATTCGAGTATGTTGCGGTCCATACTTAGCGATGAAGCTGCCAGAGATTAGTTTTAAATAGCCAAATCTAGTCACCAGCTTTTCTAGCACATAGGGCAAAATCATCACTGGATGTTCGATGAGAAACAAAGCAACCTCTGTATTCTCCATTCCC